>NZ_KV812096.1:37702-50019 GCF_001813335.1 Neisseria sp. HMSC055H02
TCTCTAAGGTGCTGAAGCACCAAGTGAATCAGTTCCGTACTATCTGTACTGTCTGCGGTTTCGTCGCCTTGTCCTGATTTAAATTTAATCCACTATAGTAATTATTTCAAAGCCGTTTTCCAGTCCAAACCGCCTAGGGAGGGGACTTGGGTGATACTGTGGTCGGCAAGGTTGATGGCGGTCAGTTCGCCGCCCCAAAGCGCGCCGGTGTCGAGGGAGAGGATGTTGTCGGTGTTCATAAAGCCCAGTGAAGACCAGTGTCCGAAGACGATGGTGTGGCTGAGGTTTTGCCTGTCGGGGGATTTGAACCAAGGGCGCAGGTTCGCGGGCATTTTTTTGAGGGTGGATTTGTAGTCGTAATCGAGTTCGTTTTTCAGTGTCAGCGCGCGCATTCGGGTGAAGACGTTGAGAATCATGCGCAGGCGGTCGTAGCCGGTCAGATCGTCGCTCCATTCGGCGGGTTTGTTGCCGTACATTTTGGAGAAAAACTTTTTGTATTTTTTGCCGCGCAGTTCGGCTTCGGTTTCGCTGGCGAGCAATTCGGCGCGGGCGATGGTCCATTGGGGCAGGATGCCGGCGTGAACCATAACGTGGCGGACGCCTTTGATGAGCAGGGGTTGGAAACGCAGCCAGTCGAGCATTTTTTTGCTGTCGGGGTGGGTGAGGATGGGGGTGATGGTGTCGCTGCGTTTGACCGTACCTTCGCCGCAGCCGACGGCGAGCAGGTGCAGGTCGTGGTTGCCGAGAACCATACGGACGCTGCTTTCGTGTTCCATGCAGAATTGGAGGACTTCGAGGGATTTGGGGCCGCGGTTGACGATGTCGCCGACGAGCCAGAGGGTGTCTGTGCCGTGGTTGAAGTTGATTTTGTCGAGCAGAAGGGTGAATTCGTCGAAGCAGCCTTGAATATCGCCGATTGCGTAGTGTGCCATTGTTGTTATTGTCCGATTGTGTGTGGTGTTTCAGACGATCTTTGGCTTGTGGGAGGTCGTCTGAAAACGGGTTGCGTGTCTTATGCGTTCAGTACCAGCACGGCTTCGGCTTCGACCTGTACACCTTTGGGCAAGGAGGCGACACCGACGGCGGCGCGGGCAGGGAAGGGTTCTTGGATGAACTCTGCCATAACTTCGTTGAAGACGGCGAAGTTGGCAAGGTCGGTCAGGTAGGCGTTGAGTTTGACGATGTCGGCCAGCGTGCCACCTGCGGCTTCGGCGACGGCTTGCAGGTTTTTAAAAACCTGGCGTGCTTCGGCGCGGAAGTCGCCGTTGCCGACAACGGTCATGGTGGCGGGATCGAGGGGGATTTGACCGCTCATGTAAACGGTGTCGCCCGCGCGCACGGCTTGGCTGTATGCGCCGATGGCGGCAGGGGCTTTGTCAGTGTGGATGATGGTTTTGGACATGATTTTCTCCTGTTGTCGGGGTCGTCTGAAAGATGGGAACTTTGATGAAAACGGTGTCGATTATCGTATAAAACCGAGTGATTGTGTAGGGTATGGATATTTTCAGACGACCTTAATGAAGCGGTGGCATGCAGGCGTTACGGTTTGGCGTATCAAGGTCGTTTGAAAAAATCCAATCCTACAAAAAGCATTGCAACAAATCGTTTAAAAACAACCGTCCCTGCTCGGTCGGGCGGAATACGGTCGGGTCGGTTTCCAGCAGACCTTTTTGTCTTGCCGTTTCGATTTGCGCCATGATTTTGGCGGCGGGTACGCCAGTGCGCTCCTGCAACATCGCGGCGGGTACGCCGTCGGTCAGGCGCAGGGCGTTCATCATGAATTCGAACGGCAAATCTTCGGCGGCAACGGTTTTGCGTTCAACGGCAACACTTGGCTGACTTTGCATTAAGGCGAGGTAGTCGTTGGGGTGGCGGCGGCGGACGGTGCGCTCGATGCGGTCGGGGTAGGAAATTTTACCGTGCGCGCCCGCGCCTATGCCCAAATAATCGCCGAACTGCCAGTAGTTCAAATTGTGGCGGCACTGCATGGCGGGTTTTGCAAAAGCCGATGTTTCGTAGTGGATAAAACCCGCGCCTTCCAGCGCGCCGTGTACCGCGTCTTCGATGTCGAGGGCGGCTTCGTCTTGCGGCAAACCTTTCGGCGGTGTATGGCCGAACGGCGTGTTCGGCTCCATCGTCAGATGATACGCGCTGATGTGGGTTGCGCCCGTGGCGATGGCGGTTTGCACGTCGTCCAATGCCGTCTGAACGGTCTGGTTCGGCAGGGCATACATCAAGTCGATATTGACTTTATCAAATAATTTCAAGGCGGTAGCTATGGCGGTTAAGGCTTCTTTGCCGTTGTGGACGCGCCCCAGCCGCGCAAGCATATCGTCGTTGAAACTTTGTACGCCAATAGAAAGCCGCGTAATACCCGCGTCTTTAAATCCTTGAAACTTCTCGATTTCAAACGTGCCCGGATTGGCTTCCAACGTAATTTCCGCTTCCGGCTGCAAGCGCAACAGCGAACGCACGCCGCTTAACAAACGGTCGATCGATTCCGCCTGAAACAGGCTGGGCGTACCGCCGCCAAAAAATATCGTTTCCACCGGCCTGCCCCAAATATTGGGCAATTCAAGCTGCAAATCGGTCAGCAGCGCGTCGATATAGGCGGCTTCGGGCAATCCGTTTTTCAGGCTGTGGGAATTGAAGTCGCAATACGGGCATTTTTTGATGCACCACGGGATGTGGATATAGAGCGACAGGGGCGGCAGGGCGGTAAGTTGTCCGGCTTGGGAGAATGTGATTTGAGTCATGGTGTGTTTTGGGGATTGAGGTCGTCTGAAAACATGGAATACATTTTCAGACGGCCTGTTACGGGTTTATAAATGCTTGCGGATCTGGCGGCTGATAAACGGTGCGCCGAAAATCAGGAGGATGCCGATCAAGGTTTGGACGGTGGCGGCAAGCGTGGTGGCTTTGTCTTGGTTCGTCATCATGGTCCAGATGCCGTCCGCCGAGACGGTGATACCGTTTTGGGCGATTTGGTAAAAACTATACAGGTAAGTCAGGTCGGACAGCGCGAGGGATAGGGAGTAAAAGCCGATTAAAATCAGACCTGTGGTTAACCAAGGAGCAGGGTTTTTGGGCAATTCTTGCGGCTTTTGATGGATTTCGGGTAGGAGGAAATTGGCGGTCATGGCGGGAAAAAACCATAAAAACAACCACACTATGCTGTAAAAACCGAATACGCCCAGTATTTCTGAGACGGGAAACCTGATGTCGTTGTCGGACGCGAAATCCATCAGAGGAATGGCGGTTGACAGGGTTTTGACTATCCAAATGATGACGGTCAGGCGGATGGCGACAATCAGGATTTGTTTAGGGGACATGAGTTTCCTTTCATAATGTAGTGGTTAGGCCGTCTGAAAAAGCGTTTCGGGGTTTCAGACGACCTATTATCGATTTATAAAGCTTCGATTTTTTTCAACAATTCCCGCAACGCCTGTCCCCTGTGGCTTTCGGCGTTTTTGATTTCGGGGGCAAGCTCGGCGGCGGTGCAGTTGTGTTCGGGCAGGTAGAAATGCGGGTCGTAGCCGAAGCCGTTGGTGCCTGCGGCTTCTGTCTGCCATTGTCCGTGCCAGATGCCTTCGGCGATGATGGGCTGCGGGTCGTTTTCGTGGCGGACGAGGACAAGGACGCAGGCATAATAACAGCTTTTGTCGGCTTTGTCGGCGAGGTCGTCTGAAAGGCGTTTGTTGTTGGCGGCATCGGATTTGGGGTTTGCTCCGGCATAGCGGGCGGAGAGGATACCGGGTGCGCCGTTTAATGCGGCGGCGCAGATACCGGAGTCGTCGGCGAGCGCGGGCAGGCCGCTGTGTTTGGCGGCGTGGCGGGCTTTGGCGAGCGCATTTTCGACGAAGGTGCGGTACGGCTCGGGGCATTCGGGCGTGTCGAACTGCGATTGCGGCAGGACTTCGATGTTCAAATCGGCGAAGAGGCGGGAAAATTCTTTGAGTTTGCCTGCGTTGCCGCTGGCGAGGACGATTTTGTCGAACATGGGTTTTCCTTAATGGGGTTCGGTTTGTTGCGAGCGCATGATTTGTGCGCGGGCTTTATGGCGGATGTAGAGGGCGAGGCTGCCGATTTGGGCGAAGACGGCGCCGAAGGCGAATAGGAAGGCGGCGACGGCGAATTGTTTGCTTTGGATGGAAAGCAGGTAGGCGCCCAACGTTACCAATGCGATGAAGAGCAGGGTGAAGAGGATGGTCAGAATGAGGAAGGTTCGGCGTTTGGTCATTGGTTTTGTTTGTTTCTTTTAGATTTCAGGTAGCCTTAACGGCAGATGGGGGAAGCTTGCTTCCGCTCACAGCCGCACATTGTGGCAGGCTTCGTACACTGGCAGCAGGCGGTGCAGGGTTTCGACTAGCCAGGTCGCGCTGCCAGCCGTTGCACCAGCGTTCGATATGCGGCGGGGCAAAGCCCGCGCCCAGTTGTGAGGCTACCTGTAAAACCAACGTGCGCCACACTTGCCACGCGGCTTTGTAGTCGGCCTTGCTTGGTTTGCGCTTCGGTTTCGGGCTGGTATTGGCGGATTTGGGCGAACTGGAAAAATGGGCGTTGGAATAGGTCGCAGCTTTGCGGGGTGAGCATGATGGTTTGGCGGGGCATGAAAAAGGGAGAGGCTACCTGAAAAATAGATTTTCAGGTAGCCTCAAACCGGTTTGGCATGCATCCGAAACGGAAAATTTGAGCGGTTACATACCTTGGGTTGGTGGCAGTGTTATTTCAACTTGGCTGCCAATTTGTCGAATTTTTGTTTGATGTCGGCCTTGAAGGCTTCCACTTTCTCTTTGCGCTCGGCTTTGCGCTGTTTTTTCCACGCTTCGTGTGCCTGACGTGCCACTTCTTCCTGCGCTTCTATTGCTGCCAATACGTCCTGTTGGGCAACGGCTGCATCTTGCCGGAGAATAACGGTTTTGAAACGGTGGAAGAAGGCATCCAATACAGCTTCGTCGGATTCTTGCGCCAAAATAATGATTGCAGTACTGCCGTTATCCAGTTTTTTGGCTGTATTTTCCAGCAACAACCCCTCTCCCAATGTTTGGGCAGTGCCTGCATCACTGCCGATGAGTGCGCCAGTAGCTCCACCCAACAGAACACCGATAGGACCGCCGAGAATGCCGACCAGTGAACCAATGAGGCCGCCCGTCCATGTGCCTTCGACCGTATTGGCGGTAAAGTCGGTGCTTTCTGCTGGGATAATCAGACCATTTTCCTTTTTAATCAAAACGGCTTGTGCCACCAAAGCATCTGTTGTCTGCGAGTAAGCTTTCAATTCAGAAAAGGCTTGATAAGCTTCGCTGGAGATGTTGAATAAGACAACGATGATGTTTTGTTTCATAAGTCTACTCCCGTGGGTTGAAAGATTTAAGAACATACAAATTGTATGCGGTGTCAGTGTAAATTGCAAGGGGGGGGGAGCAATGCGGCAAACAAAACTTTACCTATGTAAAGCCTGTAGAACCGGCAAACGGATAACGAACAATACCCAGCCTTAATGGGATTCGGTTTGTTGCGAGCGCATGATTTGGGCGCGGGCTTTGTGGCGGATGTAGAGGGCGAGGCTGCCGATTTGGGCGAAGACGGCGCCGAAGGCGAATAGGAAGGCGGCGACGGCGAATTGTTTGCTTTGGATGGAAAGCAGGTAGCCGCCGAGCATGATGAGTGCGATGAAAATCAGGGTGAACAGGGCGGTCAGCAGCAGGTAGGTTTTTTGTCGGTTCATGATTGAAAGGGTGAAGGTGAATGAGGCGGATTATAGCTCAGGCTGTTGTTTGAAATTTGAAAAAAGTATTGTGTGGATTTTGTTGTGATACACATTTTGTCAGGCAAACTGTGTGAACAGCCTGTGTATAAATCGGTTTGACGATTGATATACAAACAAAAAATCATGTTGCTTAAAAATGATGCACATCCGGCAAGGTCGTCTGCAACGGAAGCCGCTTTTCAGACGACCTCTAACATTTCCCTGTATAATCACGCTTTTGTTCAAACGCTTGTACTTCTCGACATGATTTATCCGTGGCATCAAAACCAGTGGCGGCAGCTTGCCGATCATTGGGAAAACCGTCCGAACGCTTGGCTGTTTACCGGTAAGGAAAACACCGGCAAAACAGCGTTTGCGCGGTTTGTGGCACAGGCTTTGCTGTGCGAATCGCCTCGGGAAGATCATCAGCCTTGCGGCGTATGCGCTTCGTGTCATTTGTTTTCGCAAAACAGCCATCCCGATTTTTACGAACTTACTCCTGAAATCCCCGAAGACGGTGCGGTCGGGCGAAAATTGTTGCAGATTAAAATCGATGCCGTGCGCGATATTGTGGAGAACATTTATCTGACGGCTGTGCGCGGAGGATTGCGGGTGGTATTGGTGCATCCCGCTGAAAGCATGAACGTGCAGGCGGCAAACGGGTTGCTCAAAGCTTTGGAAGAGCCACCGCAACATGTTGTTTTTTTAATGGTTACGCATGCACGCGACAAACTTTTACCGACTATTAAAAGCCGTTGCCGCCAGATGGTTTTGCCGGAGCCTTCGCGAGATGAAGCTTTGGCGTATCTTCGAGAAGAGGGGGTGGACGATGCGCAATCGTTGCTGGCTTTTCACAGCGGCGCGCCTTTGTTTACCCATGCGCCCGAAATGGATGACTTGCGCGAAGAGCTGCTCACTTTGCTTGCCGCGCCGCGCCTGTTGACGATACTCGACTATGCCGCTGCGTTCGACAAACACAAGCAGCCGTTGGCGGTCTTCATCGATTGGATGCAGAAATGGCTGTTGGATGTCGGCTTGGCGCAACAACAAATGCCGCCGCTTTATTATCCCGATTACGCGCAGGCATTGTCGCAGACGGCTTCCAAAACCGACCCGCGCCGCCTGTTTGCATTGACAGGTCGTCTGAACGCACTCAGCCCTTACGGATACCACACCTTGAGTGTTAAAATGCAGCTTGAGTATCTGCTGACTGAATATCTCGAATTTTGGCAAAACAAATAATTAGATAAGGTAAAACAAAATGGTAAACAACAATAAAGACATTCCGGCGAAAATGATGGCGTTGCAGCTCAAAGATCCGACTCTGCTCTACAACTGCTATATGCCGTTTCTCGAACACGGCGGACTTTTCGTTCCGACCGAAGACGTATTTTCATTGGGCGAAGACATCCTGCTCGCCGTTGAAATCGCCGATTACCCCAAACGCTTCCTGCCTACCAAAGTCGTCTGGATCAACCCCGCCCGTACTTCCGCCCACCGCCCTAAAGGTGTCGGGCTGGCATTTTCCGAACACGAAAGCTGCCTTCAGGCGAAAACCCTGATTGAAGGCGAGCTGGGACCGAAACTGCGCAGCGACCGCGTTACCTTCACGCTTTAAAATCATGCATTTAATCGATTCACACTGCCACCTCAATTTCGAAGGCTTGAGCAACCGCCTGCCTGAAGTGTTCGCCAACATGGAAGAACAAAGCGTCAAGCAGGCGCTTGCCATCAGCGTGAGCAGACAGAGTTTCGCCGAAGTCTTCGACATTGCCCAAGCCAATGAACAGGTTTACTGCACCATAGGCGTCCACCCCGACAGTCAAGAAGCCGAAGAATTTACCGTCGCTGAAATGGTTGAAGCGGCAAAACACCCGAAAGTCGTCGGCATAGGCGAAACGGGCTTGGATTATTACTGGTGCAAAGGCGATTTGGCATGGCAGCACCGCCGCTTCGCCGAACACATCCAAGCCGCCAACGAAAGCGGTTTGCCCGTGATTGTCCACACCCGCGATGCCGCCGCCGATACTTTGGCGATTCTGAAGGAAGGTCAAACCAACTCGGGCGTTATCCACTGCTTCACCGAAGATACCGCTTTTGCCAAAGCCGCTTTGGATTTGGGGCTGTACATTTCTTTTTCCGGCATTGTTACCTTCAAAAATGCCCCGCAAATTCAAGAAGCTGCCAAATACGTCCCTGCGGATCGAATGCTGGTCGAAACCGATGCGCCGTTTCTCGCTCCGGTTCCCAAACGCGGCAAGCCTAACGAACCCTCCTATGTCCGTTATACTGCCGAATTTGTAGCGAAACTGCGCGGCGAACCCGTAGAAACGCTTGCCGCTTACACTAGCGACAATTTCTATCGTCTGTTTAATAAAGTACCCGACATCCGTGTTTGATTCGAATGGAAAAAAGGTCGTCTGAAAATGTTTCAGACGACCTTTTTTGATGTTTGAACCGTCAAACGGCTTATTTATCGTGGCGCACCATCTTCGGCGCGTAGCGTCCGGCGCGTTCTTTGAGGCGTTTGACCAGGCCTTCGGTGGTGTTCGGTACGCCGTCGGTACAGAAGGCTTGGTAGAGGACGGCACGCATCTCGTCGTTTTTGTTGAAGGTTGAGCCTATGGGTTTCCATTCGGCTTTGCGCGGCTCGATCCAGCGGCGGTTGACGGTGTCGCCGTAGCCGAACACTTTATAAGACGAGCGTTTGTCTTTGCCGTATGTGAAGGAAGAGCGGGCGCAGAAGAGGCCTTCGACGGTCAGGTTGTCATGACCTTTGTCGGAACGGACGTTGAGGATGTAGCGGATGCTGCCGTCGGGAGAGGGCATGATTTGCAGGCTGCTGAGGAGGATTTTGGGCTGTTTGCCGTAGTCTTCGCTGACGTAGAGGTCGAACCAGTCGCCGGATTGGGTGTCGGGCAGGGGCGGGAGCGCAGTTTTTTGTTCGGCGAACTCGCGGGCTGCGGCTTCTTCGGGGCTTTCTTTGTAGCGTGTGTTGAAGGGGGTATCTTTTTCGCTGAATCCGGCGGCGTTGACTGCCGTGGCGGCGAGGCAGAGGGTCAGGAGGGCGAGACGGCGCATGGTGTGCTCCAAAGTGAAAAACGGCTTTATTTTATGGGTTCGGCGGGGTGGGGTGCAAGTAAGTACGGTATAATTCATGTTAATCCTGTTAACGGAACATCGGAAACTATGAACGCACACACCTTAGACCTGAAGGGGCTCAGATGCCCTTTGCCGATTTTGAAAACCAAAAAAGCGTTGGCGCAAATGGAGGCAGGCGAAGTCCTGACCGTGTTGGCGACCGACGGCGGCGCGCCCGGCGATTTTGAGGCTTTCTGCCGCCAGACCGGGCATGTTTTGCTCGAATCGCGCGAAGAAGACGGCGTGTTCACGCTGGTCGTGAAACACAAATAGAGGTCGTCTGAAAATGGCGAAACGTCCGATTTCAAGGCTTTTGACGCTTGCCGCTTTCTCCGTTTTATTGGCGGCGTGCGGCAGGGAGGAAGTGCCGCCCGAGCAGATGGCGGATCGTGCGAACGCGGCAGCGGAATTGTTCCGTCAAGGCTGCGTCGCTTTTGACGGGGCTGCCGATAAAGTGCGCTCTTTTGCCGATAATGAAAAGCTGACGGCTTTGAACGCGGAAGAAATCGGCAGGCTGCCCGCAGGTTTCATTGAGCCGGATGCGCTTGCCGTTTGGAAGAAAACGCAGGACGGCGCGGATTATTATTTGAGCCTGACCGGCGACAGTTGCAGCGTGAAGACGGCGCGGGCGGACGAAACCCTGATACGCAAGCAGTTTATGGTATTGGTGGAAAACCCGCCGAGTGGCTTGAACAACGAATTGCGCACCGACCAAGCCTCCGAATCGCCGATTCCGATCCGCCAGTTGTCCTACGCGTGGCGCGCGTCGGGCAGCCCGGAAGAAACCCTGCTGACCGTCAAAACCACCCCGTCCGACCAGTTGCCCGTGCAGGCGGTGTTTTACCTGACGCATCAGTCCTACAACGGCAAGCCTGTCCTTGTGCAATAGTCTTTTCAGACGAGCTTTGGGGCTGTCGCCATTCAATAGTTTCCGTGTTTTTTTATCCTCAAAGCGGCATCTTCCACGTTGGAAATCCTCACAAGGTGTCCAACCTTGTTGCGGTTTCCGCCTTGAATCTTCCGCTTTGTGAACAAAAATCCACTGGGAAAATTAAATGTTGACAGCCCCTAGGAAACATCAAGGGGTCGTCTGAAACCCAAAAATCTAAAAAGGAACACCCATGCAAACCCTGACCATAACCCGCCCCGACGATATGCACCTGCACCTGCGCGACGGCGACGCGCTCAAAGCCGTTGCCCCCTATACCGCCCGCCAGATGGGGCGCGCCGTCATCATGCCCAATCTCAAGCCGCCCGTCGTCAGCGTAGCCGACGCGCTTGCCTACAAAGCGCGTATCATGGCGGCGTTGCCCGAAGGCAGCGCGTTTGAGCCGTTGATGACACTTTACCTCACCGACCAAGCCACGCCCGAGCTGGTGCGCGAAGCCAAAGCCGCCGGCATCGTCGCCTTCAAACTCTACCCCGCAGGTGCGACGACCAATTCCGATTCGGGCGTAACCGACTTGTTCAAACTCATCCCCGTGTTGGAAGAAATGGCAAAACAGGGCATCCTGTTCCTCGTTCACGGCGAAGTAACCGACCCCGAAATCGACATTTTCGACCGCGAAGCCGCCTTTATCGAGCGCGTAATGAAACCCGTTTTGGCGCAAGTGCCGAATCTCAAAGTCGTGTTCGAACATATCACCACCGCCGAAGCCGCCCGCCTTGTTTTGGAAGCAGGCGACAACGTTGCCGCCTCCGTTACCCCGCAACACCTCCTGCTCAACCGCAACGATCTCTTGGTCGGCGGCGTGCGCCCCCATCATTTCTGCCTGCCCGTACTCAAACGCGAAACACACCGTCAGGCATTGGTCGCCGCCGTTACCGGCGAGAAGGCGCACAAATTCTTCCTCGGCACCGACTCCGCGCCGCACGCCAAATCCGCCAAAGAAAACGCCTGCGGCTGCGCCGGCATGTTCAGCGCCATGACCGCCATCGAGCTTTACGCCGAAGTGTTTGAAAAAGCAGGCGCGTTGGACAAACTCGAAGCCTTCGCCTCGAAAAACGGCGCAAGGTTCTACGGCATTCCCGAAAACGCCGACACGATCACCCTCGTCAAACAAAGCCAAACCGTCCCCGCAAGCGTCCCTTACGGCGACGGCGAACTCGTCCCGATGCGCGCGGGCGGCGAGATAGGCTGGACGGTCAAATACTGAGCCGAACCTGATTGAACTGACGTATAAAAATGCCTGCCCGAAAAAGGGGCAGGCATTTTGGTTTGATGGTGAATTCAAATGGAAAATACTCAATCATCGTCATTCCTGTGTAGGTGGGAATCCAAAAGTTTAGATTTACAGTAATCTTTAAATATTTCTGAAATATAGAGGTCTGGATTCCCGCCTGCGCGGGAATGACGGTAATTGGTTAGTATTCGTATACAAAAGAACGCAAAAAGGTCGTCTGAAAACAGATATAGCGTGGTTCGCTAAATCGTTTTCAGACGACCTTAAATCAACGGACTGTTCAACACCATTTATTCTTCTTTTTGGAAAACATGGTTACGGTGATACTCGAAATATTTTTCGCTTTCAGGTTCGATTTTTAATTGCATATCGGGAAAAATTCCAAGCCGCTTTTGATTTTCCAGATCGATTTTCGGACTGATTTTTATCGTACCGTCGGTCTCAAACGTAATCAGACCGCTATCGAATAATGCGTCGATATTGGGGGCGAGCATCAGACCATTGAAGGGATCTAACCTCTCTTCATTATTGCACTTGCTCCAAGGTTTGATATGGCTGGCAATAAGTAAAGACCGAACATCTAGATCTGTCAGTGGACAGCTCGGATACAGTTCGAGTAGTTTTTGCCGGAATCTGCCTTGCCCTTGACGAGCTTTTATTAAGGTTTCGATTTCGGTTCGCTTTTCTGGTTCAATTTCGGATGCTAATTGTTCTTTGAGTTTACTGAGATCTTGTTCCAAAGATTGGGTTGAGTTTATTTGAAAATTTGTTGGTTTGTATAATTCAAATATTCCTCCTTTTTTCCACCATAAAAAGTCTTGGTGCATTGATTCGTGATAATGCTTTCTTGAGTTTGAATTAACACTAAGTACATGCAAAGAAGCATGTGTATCATCATTATAGTCAGGAGTAATCTGCCATTGGTTTTTTAGTTCTTCAATCTGTTCATCTACATCTTTTACCTTAAATTGTGTTTTGCCCATATCATGCAGATGTAAGACGATTCTTTTTATAATTTCTATCGTCCCATCAATATGTTCCCCATTGATCCGTGCGGAATATTTTGTTTTCGCCATTAAGTCTTCCTATCAAAGTTAAGTTTTCTAATTTAATTATTTGGGGTAATGCATTGATTTTCCAATGACTGTCATTCTTGCGCAGGCGGGAATCCAGAAGTTTGGATTTACAGTAATCTTTAAAATATTTCTGAAATACAGAGGTCTGGATTCCCGCCTGCGCGGGAA
>NZ_KV812096.1:50119-79935 GCF_001813335.1 Neisseria sp. HMSC055H02
CCCGCCTGCGCGGGAATGACGGCGGTCGGCTCGGTCTTATACGCAAAAGAACATATAAAGGTCGTCTGAAAATAGATATAGCAGAATCCGCTAAATTGTTTTCAGACGACCTTTCTTTAAAGCCGAATCAAATCAGCCTGCCGGTTAACCCAAAGCCTTCCTTGCTCCAGCGAAGAGGCGGTACCAGCCGGACAGTTCTGTCCAGTCTTCCGGTTTCCAGCTCATTTGCGCGGCGCGGTACACGCGTTCGGGGTGGGGCATCATGATGGTAACTCGGCCGTCGGCGTTGGTAACGCCGGCGATGCCTTGCGGCGAGCCGTTGGGGTTGAGCGGGTAGGTTTGGGTAACCTGGTTTTGTCCGTCGACGTATTGCAGCGCGATGCCGAGGCCGTCTGAAATTTTGCCGCCGTGAAGCGCGAAGTCGGCGCGGCCTTCGCCGTGGCTGACGACGACGGGCAGGCTGGAGCCTTGCATTTCGTTCAGGATCAGGGAGGCTGATTTGGGGACGTGAACCATGCTCAGGCGCGCTTCGAACTGTTCGCTCAGGTTGCGTTTGAACTTCGGCCAGCCTGCCGTGCCGGGAATGATTTCGGCGAGGTTGCTGACCATTTGGCAGCCGTTGCACACGCCCAATGTCAGCGTGTCCGGGTCGGCGAAGAAGGCGGCGAACTGGTCGCGCAAGGCGGGGTGGAACAGGATGGATTTCGCCCAGCCTTCGCCTGCGCCGAGTACGTCGCCGTAGCTGAAGCCCCCGCACGCCGCCAGCATTTTGAAGTCGGCAAGGTGGACGCGGCCTGCCATCAGGTCGGACATATGCACGTCGTAAGCATCGAATCCGGCGCGGGTGAAGGCGGCGGCCATTTCGATTTGTCCGTTCACGCCCTGTTCGCGCAGGATGGCGATTTTGGGTTTCGCGCCGCTGTTGACGAAAGGCGCGGCGATGTCTTCGTTCACGTCGAACTTCACGTCGGCAAACAATGCGCTGCGGTCGTTGTCGTCAATCAGGGCAAACTCACTGTCGGCGCAGGCAGGGTTGTCGCGCAGACGTTGAATGGCGTGGCTGGTTTCCTGCCATGCGCGTTGCAGGTCGGTAAGGGATTGATTGAAAATTTCTTCTCCTGCATTGATGACCATATGGCCGCTGTCGGCAAACTCTCCCAAATAGTGCAGCGTGAGATTCAGTTTCTCGCACAAATTGAAAATATATTCGTGGTCGGCAGCGTGAACAGCAATAACGGCTCCTAATTCTTCGTTAAACAGGGTAGTTAGGACAAATTTTTGCCATTCTTGAGACGAGTAATACTCGTTTTGAACGTTAATATTTTTACTTACCATTGTCAGCAGGTCGAGATTCATGCCACGGCGAGAAGCAAATGCCATTTCTGCCAGAGTCACAAACAAACCGCCGTCGCTGCGGTCGTGGTAGGCCAGCAACTTATCTTCTTGAACGAGTTGCTGAATTAACTGATAAAACGCTTTCAGACGGCCTGCATCAATATCAGGTGCTTCGCCGCCGCTTCGGTTATACACTTGAGCCAGTGCAGACCCACCCATACGGCACTTGTTGTTGCCTAAGTCAATCATCAGCAGAATAGTGAACGAATTGGCATTGTCTTTTAATACGGGCGTAACGGTTTTGCGCACGTCTTGAACTGGCGCGAACGCGGAGATAATCAGGCTCAACGGTGAAACGACGGATTTTTTCTCTTCGCCGTCCTGCCAAACGGTTTTCATCGACAGGCTGTCTTTGCCCACGGGAATGCTCAAATCCAATGCCTGACAGGCTTTAGAAACGGCTTCGACGGTGCGGTAGAGTTTTTCGTCTTCCCCCTCGTTGCCGCACGCCGCCATCCAGTTGGCGGAAAGTTTGATGTTGCCGATGTCGCCGATGTTGACCGCCGCGATGTTGGTGATGGCTTCGCCGACGCACATTCTGCCCGAAGCAGGCGCGTCAAACAGGGCGACAGTCGGTTTTTCTCCCATAGACATCGCTTCGCCACGATAGGTATTGAAGCCCATCATGGTAACGGCGCAGTCGGCTACGGGGGTTTGGTATTTGCCGACCATTTGGTCGCGGTGGGTCATGCCGCCGACGCTGCGGTCGCCAATGGTAATCAGGAAGTTTTTGGCGGCTACGGTAGGCAGGCGCAGAACGCGGTAGGCGGCTTCGGTGATGTCGATATCGCCGGCGTTAAACGGTTTTTCAGACGACCTCACGGTTTTGTCGCTGCGCGTGGTTTTGGGCGGTTTGCCGAGCAAGACGTTCAGCGGCAAATCGACGGGATTATTGGAGAACAGATCGTCGCATACTTTCAGATGGCCGTCGTCGGTCGCCGTGCCGACCACGGCAAACGGGCAGCGTTCGCGTTCGCAGATGGCGCGGAAGGTGTCCAAATCTTTTTCCAAAATCGACAACACATAACGCTCTTGCGATTCGTTGCACCAGATTTGCAGCGGATTGAGGCCGTGTTCTTCCAGCGGGACTTCGCGCAGCTTGAATACCGCACCGCGTCCGGCATCGTTGACGAGTTCGGGGAAGGCGTTGGATAGGCCGCCCGCGCCGACGTCGTGGATGGAGATAATCGGGTTTTTGTCGCCAAGCTGCCAGCAGCGGTCGATGACTTCCTGCGCGCGGCGTTCGATTTCGGGATTGCCGCGTTGTACGGAGTTGAAGTCCAAAGACGCGTCGTTCATGCCGGTGTTCATTGAAGAAGCCGCGCCGCCGCCCAAGCCGATAAGCATACCCGGGCCGCCCAGTTGAATCAGCAACGCGCCTTCGGGGATTTCGTCTTTGTGTGTTTGTTGTGCCTGAATGCTGCCCAAGCCGCCCGCAATCATAATCGGTTTGTGGTAGCCGCGAACTTGACCGTCGAATTTTTCTTCAAAAGTGCGGAAGTAGCCCAAGAGGTTCGGGCGGCCGAATTCGTTGTTGAACGCCGCGCCGCCGATGGGACCTTCAATCATGATGTCCAGCGGCGAGGAAATGTGTTCCGGCTTGCCGTAGTCTTGTTCCCACGGCTGTTTAAAGTCGGGAATGTTGAGGTTGGAGACGGTAAAGCCGGTCAAGCCCGCTTTCGGGCGCGAACCTTTGCCCGTCGCGCCTTCGTCGCGGATTTCGCCGCCTGCGCCCGTTGCCGCGCCCGCAAACGGCGCGATGGCGGTCGGGTGGTTGTGCGTTTCCACTTTCATGATGATATGCGTGTCTTCCTCGTGGAAACGGTAGCCTTGGTTTTCCGCCGCATTCGGATAGAAACGCTCGATTGTCGCGCCTTCAATCACGGACGAGTTGTCTTTATAGGCAACGACCGTGCCTTCGGGATGCGCGTTGTGCGTGTCGCGTATCATGCCGAAGAGCGATTTCGGCTGTTTTTCTCCGTTGAGGATGAAATCGGCGTTGAAGATTTTGTGGCGGCAGTGTTCGCTGTTTGCCTGCGCGAACATCATCAGCTCCACATCGGACGGATTGCGCTGCAAAGCCTGATAGTTTTCAACCAGATAATCGATTTCGTCGGCAGAGAGTGCCAAACCCATTTCGGTATTGGCTTTGACCAAAGCCTCTTTACCGCCGCCCAAAACATCGACGGTAGAGAAGGTTTCGGATTCGAGATGGTGGAATAATTTGGAGGCCGTCTCAAAATCAGGCAGTACGGATTCGGTCATGCGGTCGTGCAGCAAAGCCGCCCATTGCTGTTTCTCATCGTCGTTCAGACGACCTTCCAGCCACACCGCCATGCCGCGCTCAATGCGCTCTATGCCTTCCAAACCGCAGTTTTCCGCGATATTGGTTGCCTTGGAAGCCCACGGCGAAATCGTACCCAAACGGGGCGTTACCAAAAATAAATGCAAGCCCTCGCGCGCTTCGGGCGTTTCTTCAACGCTTTGCGCCGCCAACAAGGCTTGCAGTTTTTCAACAGTCGCAGCATCCAGTGCTTTCTCGCTGCCGACAAAATACCAAAATTCGCTTTTCAGTTTTACTTCGGGCAGACCGAGTGCGGCCGCTTTTTGCAAGAGTTTTTCAACACGGAAATCGGAAAGGGCGGTAACGCCGCGCAAGGGCAAAACAACAGACATGATTCAGCTCTCAAAATGCGGTTGGGAAAGGCTGTATTATACGCCGAATGGGTCTGGGTTGCTTGGTAATTTGGGTGAAAATGTTGACAATTTTTCAGACGACCTGTGGCTGGGGGAAACGTAGGGGTCGTCTGAAAATATTAAGGGATAAGGGTTTTATCTGTTTTTCTGATTTCCGTCGCAAGTCGGGTATGTGAAAAATTGAAGGAAGTAGAAGGAAGCAACTGTTTCCGTATGTCTTTATGTCAAATACCGTCATGCCCGCATCGCTGAGTGAAACGTACCGCTTATCGTTTCCCTGCTGCTTCTGTTATATTTGCCGTTTGTTCCTATCTAATCGGAGTGTGCCATGAAAAAAATCGAAGCCATCATCAAACCCTTCAAACTCGACGACGTGCGCGAAGCCCTTACCGAAATCGGCATCACCGGCATGACCGTCAGCGAAGTTAAAGGATTTGGCCGTCAGAAAGGGCATACGGAAATCTACCGCGGCGCGGAATATGCCGTCGATTTTCTGCCCAAAGTTAAAGTTGAATTGATTATTGCCGATGAAGATGTCGAAAGAGTGATTGACGTTATCATCGAAAACGCCCGTTCCGGCAAAATCGGCGACGGCAAAATCTTCGTGCTGCCTGTGGAAGAAGCCATCCGCATCCGTACGGGCGAACGCTCCGAAGCGGCGATTTGACGGTTTTTAGACGACATTGGGGGTGTTTAAGGTCGTCTGAAAGGCTTTCTGGCTGTCCATCAATCGTTGTTTCCAATATAATTCCGTTTTCAAATCCCATACGGAACAGGCCGTCTGTTTTCAGACGACCTGTTTCTTTATTTCCGCTTTTTTTAAAGTTCTACAAACACTTATGCTGCTCGACCTCAACCGCTTTTCCTTTTCCGTCTTCCTGAAAGAAGTCCGCCTGCTGACCGCCCTTGCTCTGCCCATGCTGTTGGCGCAGGTCGCGCAGGTGGGCATCGGTTTCGTCGATACCGTGATGGCGGGCGGTGCGGGTAAGGAGGACTTGGCAGCGGTGGCTTTGGGCAGCAGCGCGTTTGCTACGGTTTATATTACGTTTATGGGCATTATGGCGGCGCTGAACCCGATGATTGCTCAGCTTTACGGCGCGGGTAAAACCGGTGAAGTGGGCGAAACGGGGCGGCAGGGGATTTGGTTCGGGCTGTTTTTGGGGATTTTCGGCATGGTATTGATGTGGGCGGCGATTACGCCGTTCCGCAACTGGCTGACCTTGAGCGATTATGTGGAAGGCACGATGGCGCAGTATATGTTGTTTACCAGTCTGGCGATGCCGGCGGCAATGGTACACCGCGCCCTGCACGCCTACGCTTCCAGCCTGAACCGCCCGCGCCTGATTATGTTGGTCAGCTTCGCGGCGTTTGTGTTGAACGTGCCGCTGAACTATATTTTTGTTTACGGCAAATTCGGCATGCCCGCTTTGGGCGGCGCAGGCTGCGGACTGGCGACGATGGCGGTGTTTTGGTTCAGCGCGCTGGCGTTGTGGATTTATATCGCCAAGGAAAAATTCTTCCGCCCGTTCGGACTGACGGCGAAATTCGGCAAACCGGATTTGATGGTGTTCAAACAGATTTGGAAAATCGGCGCACCCATCGGACTGTCTTATTTTTTGGAAGCCAGCGCATTTTCGTTTATCGTTTTTTTGATTGCGCCTTTCGGCGAGGATTATGTGGCGGCGCAGCAGGTCGGCATCAGTTTGTCGGGGATTCTCTATATGATTCCGCAAAGCGTCGGCTCGGCGGGGACGGTACGCATCGGCTTTTCATTAGGACGGCGCGAATTTTCGCGGGCGCGTTATATTTCCGGCGTGTCGCTGGTGTCGGGCTGGGTGCTCGCCGTGATTACCGTGTTTTCCTTGGTATTATTCCGTTCTCCGCTGGCAAGCATGTACAACGATGATCCGGCGGTTTTAAGCATCGCCGCCACCGTCCTGCTGTTCGCCGGCTTGTTCCAACCGGCAGACTTCACCCAATGCATCGCGTCCTACGCCCTACGCGGTTATAAAGTCACCAAGGTGCCGATGTTTATCCACGCCGCCGCCTTCTGGGGCTGCGGCCTGCTGCCGGGCTATCTGCTCGCCTACCGTTTCGATATGGGCATTTACGGCTTCTGGACGGCATTGATTGCCTCGCTCACCATCGCCGCCGTCGCCTTGGTGTGGTGTTTGGAATTGTGCAGCAGGGAGATGGTCAGATCGCATAAGGTCGTCTGAAAACTCCGCCGATTAAAATATCGAAACAATGGGCTAAAGCCCGCCACTAACAATACCTATTTTAAAGTTTAAACCCATGCAACCCATCCAATACCAAACCGACCTCACCCCCTACAACACTTTCGGTCTTCGCGCCCAAGCCCAAGCCTTTATCGCGCTCGAACACGCTGACGAGTTGCGTGACGTCGTCCGACTGCCCGAGTTCGACCGCAATACCGTTTTATGGCTCGGCGGCGGCAGCAACATCCTTTTAATGCAGGATTACGCCGGACTGGTCGTACATATGGAAAACAAAGGCATACGCGAGATTGCGCGTTCAGACGGCCTCGTTTACATCGAAGCGCAAGCAGGCGAAATTTGGCACGATTTTGTCCTGCACACTGTCGCGCTGGGCTTGAACGGTCTGGAAAACCTGAGCCTGATTCCGGGTACGGTCGGCGCGTCGCCCGTTCAGAACATCGGTGCATACGGTGTGGAGGCTAAAGACGTGATTCACAGCGTGCGCTGTTTCGATTTGGATACGGAAACCTTTGTCGAGCTTTCCAATGCCGACTGCCGCTTCGCCTACCGCGAAAGCCTGTTCAAGCAGGAAGGCAAAGGGCGTTATGTGATTGTTTCGGTCGTGTTCTCCCTGAAAGAGCGTTTCGAGCCGAATTTGGGTTACGGCGATTTGGCGGCCGCCGTTGCCGAACTGAGCGCGGGCAGAATGCCGACGGCGAAAGACGTTTCCGATGCAGTGTGTGCAATCCGCAACAGTAAACTACCTAATCCTAACGTACTTGGTAATGTCGGCAGTTTCTTTAAAAATCCCGTCGTCAGTGCAGAAAAAGCTGCTTCCCTGTTGCAGCAGCATCCCGATATGCCGCGCTATCCGCAGCCCGATGGTTCGGTCAAGCTTGCGGCAGGCTGGCTGATCGACCAATGTCGTCTGAAAGGCTTCCAAATCGGCGGCGCGGCGGTACACGACAGGCAGGCTTTGGTTTTGGTGAACAAAAACAATGCTTCTTCAGACGACGTCCGGCAACTGGCGCAACATGTCTGCGATACAGTATTTACTCGATTTCAGGTAGAATTACACGCCGAACCCAATTGGCTGCCCGCTTCGTACAGCCTGTAAATCCAAGGAGTATGCCCGTGACCCGCATTGCAAAAACCAATACTTACACCCGCATCATCGACGCCAGCCTGACGCTCTTCAACGAGGAAGGCGAGCGCAACATCAGCACCAACCATATCGCGGCGCATTTGGGCATCAGTCCGGGCAATCTTTATTACCACTTCCGCAACAAAGACGAAATCATCGTCCAACTGTTCAAACGTTACAGCGAAGCCCTGCTGGCATATCTGAATGAAGCCGTGTTGCCGTCCGATGTGGAAGACTCCATCAACTATATGGCGGGCATTTACGACGTCATGTGGGAATACCGCTTCCTCTTTAGCGACGTGAACACCCTGCTTGCGCGCAGTGCCGAACTATTGGGCGAACACAATACCTTCACCCAAGCCAAAGTCTCTCCGCTCTTGGTCAACCTGCTCACCCAGCTCAACGGTCTGAACATCATCCAAGCCGACCAAACCGCCATGAACGACCTCGCCGTCAATATGTGGATGGTCACGAAATACTGGTTCGACTTCGACAGCTCCCTACGCGGGCGTACCAAACTGACCGAAGACTCCAAAGCACGCGGCATCCGCCGTACCTTAAGCCTCCTGCGTCCCTACCTCTTGCCGGAACACCGCGAGGAATACGACCGAAGAATTACAGCGGCAGCCGATATTTTGACATCATAATCATTGGGGCAAGGTTAAAGGTCGTCTGAAAAAAGATGATGCGGCAAATCTCTGCCTGAGTATCCATGCCTAGTTGCCAATATCTAAAAAACATCTCAATTCGATTACAAACAGGAAAACTGATGAAAACCTTGAAATTTACCAAAATGCACGGTTTGGGCAATGATTTTATGGTGGTAAACGGTATCGGGCAGGATTTTGATCCGCTGACTGCGCCGCTTGCTGAATGGTCCGACCGTTTTAGAGGGGTGGGCTTCGATCAGTTGCTGTTGGTGGAAAAGCCTTCTTCCGATGCGGTGGATTTCCGTTATCGTATATTCAATGCGGATGGCAGCGAGGTGGAGCAGTGTGGCAACGGTGCGCGCTGTTTTGCCCGATTTGTGACGGATAAAGGCTTGACCGATAAAAAGGAAATTTTGGTTGAAACGGCTAAGGGCGTGATTATTCCCAAGCTGTTGGACAACGGTTTGGTGACCGTGAATATGGGCAAACCGCGCTTTACGTCGTCTGAAATTCCGTTTGTACCGGTTCCTGACGAAGCAGATGATGCTTTGACGCATATGGTGATGGTCGGTTTGGAAACGGTGCAGGTCAGTTGTGTGAATATGGGCAATCCTCATGCTGTGATTGTGGTGGAGGATGTTCAGACTGCGCCCGTGGCTCATTGGGGTGAAGCGATTGAGTCGCACGAACAGTTTCCAGAACGTGTCAACGTCGGCTTTATGCAGATTGTCGATAGGGAATCTATCCGCCTGCGCGTATTTGAACGCGGCGTGGGTGAAACGCAGGCTTGCGGTACGGGGGCTTGTGCGGCTGTGGTTGCGGGCGTCCGGTTGGGGCTGTTGGCGGAAGGCGTGCCTGTGAAGGTTTCGCTGCCGGGCGGGGATTTGTTTATTACTTGGTCGCATGGTGAGGACGTTTTGATGACCGGGCCTGTTCAAACGGTTTTTGAAGGCGAGTTGCAGTATTCATGATTTGGACGAATTTGGATTTTCTCGCCGTTGTTGCTTATGGGCTGGTGTTTTTTGGATTGATTTTCCGCGCTGAAATGTTCCAGTGGTTTTGGGCTTCGGTTGTTTTGTGGCTGGGCGTGTCGACTTTGGGATCGCAGCTTTTGCCGGGAATGTGGGGGATTACCCATGTCGGTCCGTTGTTTGTCCCGCATTTTTATCTGACTTTTGCCAGTGTGTTTTTCTTTGCTTTTCATTGGAAAAAGCAGGCGGATACTGGTTTTTGGCAGGCGGATTTGCAGCATCCGTTTTTGAGCGTGTTTGCCGTGAGCAATGTATTGATGACTTTGGCTTTTGTGTCGATTGCCGCGATATTGTATTTTCTGATGCCGGGCCGTTCTTTGGCTTTTACGTTTCCGGCTTTGTTGAAACTGTACGCGCTCAAGCCTGTTTATTGGTTTGTTTTGCAGCTTGTCATGATGGCGGTTTTTTATCTGCACCGCAGAAGTATTGCCAAGCAGTCGCCGGCGGTGTTCAGTAAAGCGCAACTCAGACTGGGCTGGCTGATGGCTTTGGTCATGCAGACTTTAGTCACGGGGGCGATAGTCGGAGAAATCGGACTTCATTAGGGCGCATCAAGCCAAACAACCAAAAGTTATAAATAAAGAAACATTCGATATTGGTTTTTCAGACGACCTGTCTTTAATATACAGGTCATATCACATCAAAATCTGGAGTAGAAAATGAAGATTGCAAACAGCATCACCGAGCTGATCGGCAACACCCCTTTGGTCAAATTAAACCGTCTGACTGAAGGTTTGAAAGCCGAAATCGCCGTCAAACTGGAATTTTTCAATCCCGGCAGCAGCGTGAAAGACCGCATCGCCGAAGCGATGGTTGAAGCCGCCGAAAAAGCGGGCAAAATCGGTAAGGATACCGTAATTGTGGAAGCGACCAGCGGCAATACGGGTATCGGTTTGGCAATGGTGTGCGCGGCGCGCGGCTACAAGCTGGCAATCACGATGCCTGAAAGCATGAGTAAAGAACGCAAAATGCTGCTTCGTGCGTTCGGTGCGGAATTGATTTTGACTCCTGCGTCCGAAGGTATGGCAGGGGCGATTGCAAAAGCACAAGCCTTGGTGGACGAACATCCCGATACTTATTTCATGCCGCGCCAATTCGATAACGAGGCGAACCCGCAAATCCACCGCGAAACGACCGCCGAAGAAATTTGGCGCGATACTGACGGTAAAGTCGATATTTTTGTGGCGGGTGTCGGTACGGGCGGTACGGTTACCGGCGTGGGCGAAGTGTTGAAAAAATACAAACCCGAAGTCAAAGTCGTTGCCGTCGAGCCTGAAGCTTCTCCGGTTTTGAGCGGTGGTGAAAAAGGTCCGCACCCGATTCAAGGTATTGGCGCCGGCTTTATCCCTACCGTGTTGAATACCAAAGTATATGACAGCGTTTCCCAAGTTCCGAACGAGGCGGCATTTGAAACCGCCCGTGCGATGGCGGAAAAAGAAGGTATTTTGGTCGGTATTTCTTCCGGTGCGGCAGTATGGAGCGCGCTGCAGCTTGCCAAACAGCCTGAAAACGAAGGCAAACTGATTGTCGTGCTGCTGCCTTCTTATGGCGAACGCTATCTTTCTACGCCTCTGTTTGCCGATTTGGCATAATAGGGTTGGGAGAAGATAAGTGATAAAAAAGACCGCTTCGGCGGTCTTTTTTGCGGTCTTGCGGCATGATGTGGCGTAAAAATGGATTTAAACCACCATATCGTGTAAAGATTGGAATGTAAGGCGAAAGTTGTTGTAATTCAGTCAACAGAAAAAGTCAGATTGATATAGAATTTGGTTATCTGGATAATCCTGATTATAATGGTAGACATGAAAAAATATATCCCCATCTTATTTGCGTTGGCGGCACTTGCCGGTTGTGAGACCATTTATGTCCCAAGCTTGCAAGAAGTGCCTGTCCGTCCGACTAATGTTAAGCCTAATGTTAAAACGACTAAGGGCGAAAAATCTGCGGCGTTCAGTTTGGCTTCTTCGCATTGGAGTGATGTTTCAAAAATCCGCGACGAGGCAACGCGTTTGAGTTATCAGGTCAGCCAAGGAAAAATGACTAAAGTTCAAGCTGCGCAATACCTGAACAAGTTCCGTATTCAGCTTGTCGGCCGTAATGTCGTGGATGACAGCGTATATGAGGTTTATCTGCGTTCTGCCGTTGACAGCCAACGAGGCGAAATCAATACCGAACAATCCAAGCTGTATATCCAAAATGCTTTGCGCGGATGGCAGCAACGTTGGAAAAATATGGGCAACAAACCTTCCAATCCGGCGTTTACCAACTTCCTGATGGAAGTGATGAATATGACTCCGTTGAAATAAGTTTCACATTTCAAACAAAAGGTCGTCTGAAAATTTTCAGACGACCTTTTGTTTTGAATGTGGATATTTATGATGCCTTGCGCAGCAGCTTTGCAGTTGCTACTTTTGCCCGTTCTTTAATATCTTCGGTCAGGTAGGTTTTCATCTGGCTGTACACCAAAGTAATGACGGCTATGTCGTCACTAAATCCCAAAGGACCAAGCAAGTCAGGAATGCTGTCGATAGGGCTGAGGAAGTAAACCAATGCGCCGACAATAATCATCTTGGCGCGTCTGGGCGTATGTGGGGAGTCCCAAAGATAATACAGCGCATACAACTGACGGACGATGGGTTCGCCTAATCGACCTGCAAAACGGGCAAGCTTATTGAAAAAACCATTTTTGTCCAGATTTCGTCTTCTGAATTTAGGGATAAAATTTTTGGGGTCGGAAAACTGGGTGTGTTCTTTTTCTTCAGAATATTTCATAATTAGCCTCGCAGTAAAAGAGTATAGATGGGTTAGAGCCGTAATGCGGGCAAAGTATAAAGCAGAGTAAGGCAAAGAAATGTCAGTTTTGTTTAAACGAGCCAAAAAATCATGAAGACAGTTTCTCTCAGGTATATTTCTTAGGTATATTATTAGGTATATTTAGTAGCTGGCGAAATTATATAGGATAGATAAATTTTATTAAAACACATGTTTACTTTCGATATACATCTGATATAAAGGAGTTAAAAATGAAGTTGAAGAAATTCTTAGCTGTTAGCATCAGTACAATCTGCGTTGCAGGAATGGTTCATGCGCATGACCACAAACATAACCATATGACACCTGCCGGTGCTTCCATTACAGTTAAAGTACAACAACTTGATCCGGCTAATGGTAATAAAGATATAGGTACTGTAACGATTACCGAATCCAAGTACGGTTTGGTCTTTACACCAAACTTAAAAGGATTAGAAGCCGGCTTGCATGGATTTCACATTCACCAAAACCCAAGCTGTGAGCCGAAGGAAAAAGACGGTAAACTGACTGCAGGCTTGGGTGCCGGCGGTCATTGGGATCCCAAAGAAACCAAAAAACATGGCTTCCCATGGCAAGATGATGCGCATTTGGGCGATTTGCCGGCATTAACCGTATTACATGACGGTACCGCCACCAATCCGGTTCTTGCGCCACGCATCAAACGCCTTGATCAAGTTCGTGGTCATTCCATCATGATCCACGTCGGTGGCGACAATCACTCCGACCACCCAGCCCCACTTGGCGGCGGCGGTGCGCGTATGGCGTGTGGTGTGATTAAATAATTTGATTGTTGTAAACAAAAAGTGCGGTCAAAAATGTTAGAATTTTAACCGCACTTTTATTTGCAATAAAATCTACTTCACCAGTTCCTCCCGGTCATTCAATTTATAAATAGCGTTAATTAGCTGTTTGTTTGAAACCCATATTATTTTCAATAAAAGTTATAGTGCCGTTTTTAATAAGGGCTCGATTACGAATCAAGCCATCGATATTACGAACTTCTCTATTTCTCCAAATGGTGCAGTTTTTTAATAGAAAAACGAGAGGATCGTCTGAAAATTTGCCTGTTGAAATTTTTTTGAATACAACGGTTTATCCCATAAGGTTGTGGTTGTTTTGATTGTGGATGCGTTGGTAAATGATATTGATCTATATTTGTATTTTAAAAAACAGAATATTAATACTATTTTGATGGTATAAGGTTGTGCAAAACTGATTAAGCGGTAGTTGAAAAAATGTTGGTTTAAGTATTAATAGAGATGTTTATTGCTATTGGTAGGGTTTATGATGTATTTTGGTAAAATTTATTAAATTGTTGATAAAATGGACTGTTCAAAATCAGATAAAACAGGTAAATTATGGTTTATGTAACTCAGTGTAGTCCGAGTTACTGGTTTTGAGCTGATAAAAAAATACAGAGGAACTGGCTATGTCCGTCAAACCGCGTCCTGTCTTTTTGGAGATTCCCAATATTCGCTTGCCGATACCGGGAATTGTCTCCATCTTGCACCGCATTAGTGGGGTAGCATTATTTGTGATGCTTCCCGTTTTGCTGTATCTCCTGTCCGGTACGTTGAGCCGCGAGTCGGCGTTTGAAACTTACCGTGCCATCGTTTCCAATCCTTTGGTCAAGTTGATTTTAATCGGCGTGTTATGGGCTTATCTGCACCATTTTCTCGCCGGTATCCGTTTTTTATTTTTGGATGCACACAAAGGCCTTGAGCTGAATACTGCGCGCAATACCGCCAAATTGGTGTTTACTGCCGCATTAGTGCTGACCGTCGTTTTGGGAGCGTTGTTATGGTAGAGCGTAAATTGACCGGTGCCCATTACGGTTTGCGCGATTGGGCGATGCAGCGTGCGACTGCGGTTATCATGTTGATCTATACCGTTGCACTTTTAGTGATTCTGTTTACCCTGCCTAAAGAATATTCGGCATGGCAGGCATTTTTCGATCAAGTTTGGGTGAAGGTATTCACTCAAGTCAGCTTTATTGCCGTATTTTTGCACGCTTGGGTGGGTATCCGCGATTTGTGGATGGACTATATCAAACCCTTCGGCGTGCGTTTGTTTTTTCAGGTTGCCACCATCGTATGGCTGGTCGGCTGCTTGGTGTATTCAATTAAAGTAATTTGGGGGTAAGTATGGGTTTTCCTGTTCGCAAGTTTGATGCCGTGATTGTCGGCGGTGGTGGTGCAGGTTTACGCGCAGCCCTCCAATTATCTAAATCCGGTCTGAATTGTGCCGTTTTGTCTAAAGTGTTCCCTACCCGTTCGCATACTGTAGCAGCGCAGGGCGGTATTTCCGCCTCTTTGGGTAATGTGCAGGAAGACCGTTGGGACTGGCACATGTACGATACCGTGAAAGGCTCCGACTGGTTGGGCGATCAAGATGCGATTGAGTTTATGTGTCGCGCCGCACCTGAAGCAGTGATTGAGTTGGAACACATGGGTATGCCTTTTGACCGCGTAGAAAGCGGCAAAATTTATCAGCGTCCTTTCGGTGGCCATACTGCCGAACACGGTAAACGTGCTGTAGAACGTGCCTGCGCGGTTGCCGATCGTACCGGTCATGCGATGTTGCACACTCTGTACCAACAAAATGTCCGTGCCAATACGCAATTCTTTGTGGAATGGACGGCACAAGATTTGATTCGTGATGAAAAAGGCGACGTCGTCGGTGTAACCGCCATGGAAATGGAAACCGGCGAAGTTTACATTTTCCACGCTAAAGCCGTGTTGTTTGCTACCGGCGGCGGTGGTCGTATTTATGCGTCTTCTACCAATGCCTATATGAATACCGGCGATGGTTTAGGTATTTGCGCACGTGCTGGTATCCCGTTGGAAGATATGGAATTCTGGCAATTCCACCCGACCGGCGTGGCAGGTGCAGGCGTGTTGATTACCGAAGGCGTACGTGGTGAGGGTGGTATTTTGTTGAATGCCGATGGCGAACGCTTTATGGAACGTTACGCACCGACCGTAAAAGACTTGGCTTCACGCGACGTGGTCTCCCGTGCGATGGCGATGGAAATCTACGAAGGTCGCGGCTGCGGTAAAAACAAAGACCATGTATTGCTGAAAATCGACCATATCGGCGCTGAAAAAATTATGGAAAAACTGCCGGGCATCCGCGAGATTTCCATTCAGTTTGCCGGTATCGACCCGATTAAAGACCCGATTCCGGTCGTGCCAACTACCCACTACATGATGGGCGGTATTCCGACCAACTACCACGGTGAAGTCGTTATGCCGCAAGGCGACGAATATGAAGTGCCGGTGAAAGGTCTGTATGCTGCGGGCGAGTGCGCTTGTGCTTCCGTGCACGGAGCGAACCGCTTGGGTACCAACTCCTTGCTTGACTTGGTGGTGTTCGGTAAAGCTGCCGGCGACAGCATGATTAAATTCATCAAAGAGCAAAGCGATTGGAAACCTCTGCCTGCCGATGCGGGCGAGCTGACCCGTCAACGTATTGAACGCTTGGATAACCAAACCGACGGCGAAAACGTTGATGCGCTGCGCCGCGAACTGCAACGCTCCGTCCAACTGCACGCCGGTGTGTTCCGTACCGATGAGATTCTGAGTAAAGGCGTTCGAGAAATTATGGCGATTGCCGAGCGTGTGAAGCGTACTGAAATCAAAGACAAGAGCAAAGTATGGAATACAGCGCGTATCGAAGCTTTGGAATTGGACAATCTGATTGAGGTGGCGAAAGCGACTTTGGTATCTGCCGAAGCACGTAAAGAATCACGCGGTGCGCACGCTTCAGACGACCATCCTGAGCGCGATGACGAAAACTGGATGAAACACACGCTGTATCATTCAGATACCAACACTTTGTCTTATAAACCGGTACACACTAAGCCTTTGAGCGTGGAATACATCAAACCGGCCAAGCGCGTTTACTGATGCGTTTTCAGACGATCTCCGTATCACAAGAGGTCGTCTGAAAATCAAATACACCACCACATTGAACAGCCTGAACCCATAACATAAAACCATCAGGCGGTTTATGAGAAAAGGAACACTTCTCATGGAAAAAATGAGTTTTGAAATTTACCGTTACAATCCGGACGTTGATGCCAAACCATATATGCAACGTTACGAGTTGGAACTGGAACCTACCGACGTCAAACTTTTGGACGCGCTGGTGCGCCTGAAAGCGCAAGACGACACCCTGTCTTTCCGCCGTTCTTGCCGCGAAGGTATTTGCGGTTCTGACGGTATGAACATCAATGGCAAAAACGGCTTGGCGTGTCTGACCGATTTACGCAGCCTGAAACAGCCGGTCAAAATCCGCCCGCTGCCCGGTCTGCCCGTCATCCGCGACCTGATTGTGGACATGACTCAGTTCTTCAAACAATACCATTCCATCAAACCTTATGTCGTCAACGATAATCCGATCGATGCCGACAAAGAGCGCCTGCAAACTCAAGAAGAGCGTAAAGAGCTGGACGGCTTGTATGAATGTATTTTGTGTGCTTGCTGTTCGACTGCCTGTCCGTCGTTCTGGTGGAATCCTGACAAATTCGTCGGTCCGTCCGGTTTGCTGAACGCCTACCGCTTCATTGCAGACAGCCGCGATACCATTACTAATGAGCGTTTGGACAATTTGAACGACCCGTATCGTCTGTTCCGTTGCCATACCATCATGAACTGCGTGGACGTATGTCCTAAACACTTGAATCCGACCCGTGCCATCGGTAAGATTAAAGAAATTATGTTGAAACGAGCCGTTTAAGAAATGATGGTTTTTGACGATATTGCCAAACGGAAAATCCGTTTTCAAACCCGCCGGGGATTATTGGAGTTAGATTTGATTTTCGGCAGGTTTATGGAAAAAGAATTCGAGCATTTGAGCGATAAAGAGCTGTCCGAGTTTTCCGAAATCCTTGAGTTTCAAGATCAGGAGCTTCTTGCCCTGATCAACGGACATTCGGCGACAGACAAGGAACACCTTATCCCTATGCTTGAAAAAATCAGACGAGCTTGACGTATTGGAAATCCGCCTGCCTTTCGGCGGATTTCTAGGATACGGAGGTCGTCTGAAAATAAAGACCGTGCTGCATAGGCAGCAACGAAAGCCCCAACCTACAAAGGAGCGATAAATATGTCCAAATCAATTAAACTCAACGTACCCAATCAAGAGGATTTAGAACTGCCCGTATTGGAAGCGAGCATCGGTCATGACGTGGTCGATATCCGCGCACTGACGAAAAACACAGGCTTATTCTCATTCGACCCCGGGTTTGTTTCAACAGCAAGCTGCGAATCCAAAATCACTTATATCGACGGCGACAAAGGTCTGCTGTATTACCGTGGTTATCCCATCGAACAACTCGCCGAAAAATCCGATTATTTGGAAGTCTGCTACCTGCTGATTTACGGCGAACTGCCGACGCTTGAGCAAAAGGCAGAATTTGACAATACCGTCCGCCGTCATACGATGGTGCATGAACAGCTGACTTGGTTCTTCCGTGGCTTCCGTCGCGATGCGCATCCGATGGCGATGATGGTCGGCGTGGTCGGTGCATTGTCTGCGTTCTATCAAGACAGTCTGGACATTACGAACCCCGAACACCGAAAAATCGCGATTTACCGCCTGATTTCCAAAATTCCGACGATTGCAGCAATGTGCTACCGCTATTCCAACGGTCTGCCGTTCAATTATCCGAGAAACAACCTCTCTTATTCCGAAAATTTCATGCACATGATGTTTGCCACACCATGTGAAGACTACAAACCCAATCCTGTATTGGCACGCGCGCTCGACCGCATCTTTATCCTTCATGCCGACCACGAGCAAAACGCATCGACTTCGACCGTCCGTCTGGCAGGTTCTTCAGGTGCGAACCCGTTTGCCTGTATCGCTGCCGGTATTGCCTGTCTGTGGGGTGCGTCCCACGGCGGTGCGAACGAAGCCGTCTTGAAAATGTTGGACGAAATTGGTGATGTGTCCCGTGTTGCCGAATATATGGAAGGCGTGAAACAGCGTAAATACCGCCTGATGGGCTTCGGACACCGTGTGTACCGCAACATGGATCCGCGCGCCAGCATCATGCGCGAGACCTGTTATGAAGTGCTGAAAGAATTGGGCTTGGAAGACAGTCCGAAATTCAAACTGGCGATGGAATTGGAACAAATCGCCCTGAAAGACCCGTTCTTCGTAGAGCGCAAACTGTACCCCAACGTCGACTTCTACTCCGGTATCGTCTTGTCCGCGCTTGGCATTCCGACCGAAATGTTTACCGTCATCTTCGCTCTGTCGCGCAGCGTAGGCTGGATTTCGCACTGGCATGAAATGATTAGCGATCCTTCGCTGAAAATCGGCCGTCCGCGCCAACTTTATACCGGTGCCGTACGTCGTGATTATGTACCGGCGGATAAACGCTGATAATCGGTATATTAATATGTTGTCGGAGTTTTATTTGAGAAAGCCGAATAGCTTTTTTAAATGAGTTTGTCCGCAATAAACGAAACAGATACAAGTAATTTGGCTGGAAATAGGGTAGAATGAAGTGTCATTTCAAACGGCATGGATTCCGTTGAAACACATGGAATTCTACCCTTTGTTTATATTTTAAAGAAAAGAGCTCGCGTCATGATGGATGAAAAACTCAATTTTTCTTATCTGTTCGGTTCAAATGCTCCCTACATCGAGGAGTTGTATGAGAATTTCTTGGAAAACCCAAGTTCTGTCGATGAGAAATGGAAGCAATATTTCACCGACTTAAGCAAGCAGCCCGGTGCGGCGGATGTTGATGTCGCCCATGCTCCGATTCGTGAATCCTTCGCTAATTTGGCAAAAACCAAATCGACAGCGGCTATTGCCGGCGGTATGGATGAAGCCATGATGAAGAAACAGGTCGGTGTATTGCGGTTGATTTCTGCTTACCGTATTCAAGGTGTGGGTGCTGCCCAGCTTGACCCGCTCAAACGTATCCCGCCACGCAACATTGAAGCCCTCGATCCCAAATTCCACGGACTGAATGATGCCGATATGGCGGTTCAGTTCAATATGGGCGAGGGCGATTTTTCCGGCCAAAGCAAGCTGCCTCTGTCCCAAATCATCAGCAACCTCAAACAAACCTACTGCGGTCACCTCGCATTGGAATACATCTACATTCCCAATACAGAAGAACGCCGCTGGTTGCGCAATTATTTCGAGGATGTGCTGTCCACCCCGAGTTACAGTGCCGAACAGAAACGCCGCATCCTGAAAGAAATGACCGCTGCCGAGACTTTGGAGCGTTACCTGCATACCAAATATGTCGGTCAGAAACGCTTCGGCGTAGAAGGCGGCGAGAGCGTGATTGCCGGTCTGAATTACCTCATTCAAAACGCAGGTAAAGACGGCGTCGAAGAAGTCATCATAGGTATGGCACACCGAGGTCGTCTGAATGTCTTGGTCAACATCTTGGGTAAGAAACCGGGCGATTTGTTTGCCGAATTTGAAGGCCGCGCCGAAATCAAGCTGCCTAGCGGCGACGTGAAATACCACATGGGTTTCAGCTCCGACATCGCTACGCCGAACGGTCCGATGCACGTTTCTTTGGCGTTCAACCCGTCGCACTTGGAAATCGTCAACCCTGTCGTTGAAGGTTCTGCACGCGCCAAACAAAAACGTTTGGGCGAAAACGGCCGCGACAAAGTATTGCCCGTATTGATTCACGGCGACTCTGCATTTGTCGGTTTGGGCGTCAACCAAGCGACCTTCAACCTGTCCAAAACGCGCGGCTACACCACCGGTGGTACGGTCCACATCGTCATCAACAACCAAATCGGCTTCACCACCTCCGATACCCGCGACACCCGTTCGACCGTGCATTGTACCGACGTGGCGAAAATGGTTTCCGCTCCGGTCATCCATGTCAACGGCGACGATCCGGAACGCGTTTGCTTCGCCATTCAAGCAGCTTTGGACTACCGTAAAAAATTCAATAAAGACATCGTGATCGATGTCGTCTGCTACCGCAAATGGGGTCACAACGAGGGCGACGATCCGACCCTGACACAGCCGATGATGTACAAAAAAGTATCGCAACACCCCGGTGCGCGTGCTTTGTACACCGAACAACTGATTGCAGAAGGCGTGGTGACGCAGGCAGAAGCCGACGGCTATATCCAAGCCTACCGCGATGCTTTGGATAAAGGCGAACATGTCGAACAAACGACGTTGAGCAATTTCCAACGCACGCAAATTGACTGGAGCAAATACCAAGGCAAAGACTGGCGCGAAGATGTGGAAACCGGTCTGCCCGCTGCCGACATCGAGCGTCTTGCCGAGAAATTTACCGCCGTTCCCGAAGGCTTTGCACTGCATCCGACTGCCAAACGCGTGCTCGAAGCGCGTAAAGGCATGGCTGCGGGCAGTCAGCCGATTGACTGGGGTATGGCGGAAACCCTCGCATACGCCAGCCTGGTCACCAAAGGACACGGCGTGCGCATTTCCGGCGAAGACTCCGGACGCGGTACGTTCTCACACCGCCATGCTGTATTGCACGACCAAAAACGCGAAAAATGGGATGACGGCACTTATGTACCGCTGCGCAATATGGGCGAAGGTACGGGCGAATTCCTCGTTATCGACTCCATCTTGAACGAAGAAGCAGTCATGGCGTTCGAATATGGTTTTGCCTGCTCTGCGCCCGACAAACTGACCATTTGGGAAGCGCAGTTCGGCGATTTTGCCAACGGCGCTCAAGTCACCATCGACCAATTCCTGTCATCCGGCGAAACCAAGTGGGGTCGTCTCTGCGGTCTGACCACCATCCTGCCGCACGGCTATGACGGACAAGGTCCGGAGCACTCATCCGGCCGCGTAGAACGCTGGTTGCAGCTTTGCTCCGAACACAATATGCAAATCATCATGCCGTCCGAAGCGTCGCAAATGTTCCATCTGCTGCAACGCCAAGTCTTGGGTTCGTACCGCAAACCGCTGGTGATTTTCATGTCCAAACGCCTGTTGCGCTTCAAAGGCGCGATGAGTCCGTTGGAAAACTTTACCGAAGGTTCACGCTTCCGTCCCGTCATCGGCGATACCGCCGAGCGTGGCAACAATGAAAGCGTGAAACGCGTGATTCTGTGCGCCGGACAGGTTTACTACGATTTGGAAGCAGGCCGTGCCGAGCGTAAACTGGAAAACGATGTCGCCATCGTCCGCGTCGAGCAGCTTTATCCGTTCCCATACGACGAGGTGCGCGCGGAGTTGGCGAAATATCCGAACGCGAAATCCGTGGTTTGGGCACAAGAAGAGCCGAAAAACCAAGGCGCGTTCTACCAAATCCGCCACCGCTTGGAAGACGTTATCGGCGAAAGCCAAAAACTGTCTTATGCCGGTCGTCCGAGCAGCGCATCGCCAGCCGTCGGCTATATGAGCAAACACGTCGCCCAGCTGAAACAACTGGTTGAAGACGCAATGACGCTGTAACGCAATACGGTGCGGCGTTCCGAATGAAATACTTCAGACGGGACGCCCGCCAAACAAAAGAGATAACACACAACAGGTCGTCTGAAAAACAACGACCATCCGGAGACACAAAATGATTATTGATGTAAAAGTACCCATGCTGTCCGAAAGCGTATCTGAAGGCACGCTCTTGGAATGGAAGAAAAAAGTCGGCGAAGCCGTAGCGCGCGACGAAATCCTGATTGACATCGAAACCGACAAAGTGGTTTTGGAAGTACCTTCCCCACAAGCCGGCGTATTGGTTGAAATCATTGCTCAAAACGGCGAAACCGTTGCCGCCGAGCAAGTGTTGGCACGTATCGACACCGCTGCTACCGCTTCCGCTTCTGCTGAAGCCTCAGCCGCCGCGCCTGCGCCTGAAGCCGCTCCCGCCGCTGCGCAAACCAATGCCGCCATGCCTGCCGCCGCCAAACTGGCAGCCGAAACCGGCGTGGATGTGAACGCGCTGCAAGGTTCCGGTCGCGACGGTCGTGTCTTGAAAGAAGACGTGCAAAACGCCGCCGCCAAACCTGCTGCTGCACCCGCTGTTGCGCCAGCCCCTGTTCCGGCGGGCGCACGTCCGGAACAACGCGTTCCGATGAGCCGCCTGCGCGCCCGCGTTGCCGAGCGTCTCTTGGCTTCGCAACAAGAAAATGCGATTCTGACTACGTTCAACGAAGTCAACATGAAACCCATCATGGACTTGCGTGCGAAATACAAAGAAAAATTCGAGAAAGAACACGGTACCAAACTCGGCTTCATGTCTTTCTTTGTCAAAGCAGCCGTTGCTGCGCTGAAAAAATATCCGGTGGTCAATGCCTCCGTTGACGGCAACGACATCGTTTATCACGGTTACTTCGACATCGGTATCGCCATCGGCAGCCCGCGCGGTTTGGTCGTGCCGATTCTGCGTGATGCCGACCAAATGAGCATTGCCGACATCGAACAAGCCATTGTCGATTACGCCAAAAAAGCCAAAGACGGCAAAATCGCGCTGGAAGATTTGACCGGCGGTACGTTCAGCATTACCAACGGCGGTACGTTCGGTTCCATGATGTCCACTCCGATTATCAATCCGCCACAATCCGCCATTTTGGGTATGCACGCGACCAAAGAGCGCGCAGTCGTGGAAAACGGTCAAGTCGTCGTCCGTCCGATGATGTATCTGGCGCTCTCTTACGACCACCGCATCATCGACGGCCGCGAAGCCGTGCTGACTTTGGTTGCCATCAAAGACGCGCTGGAAGATCCGGCACGCCTGTTGTTGGACCTGTAAACGCCGCTAAAGGGATAGAAAGCGGATAAAAACAAAGCAGTTTGAAATCGGGCTGCTTACTGGTTTTCAGACGACCTTGAAACGAAAAAAGGTCGTCTGAAAACGGCGGGATATGTGAAATCTAAGGGAGGAAGTTTGTTGCTGCCATTTGCCGTGCAGAAGCAAACGGTTGAAAATCCATTAGGAGCGTATCCATGAAACCCATTTCCCTGTTTCCGCTTTTGGCTGTCGTTTCCCTGCTTGGCGCGTGTGCCGCATTCGAAGGCAAGGAATATTCCGTCAACGCCTACGACGCGCGCGGTAGAATGTTGAACAAGCGTTTTGAAATGGACAGCAACAAAGCAGGCATTCCCGTCGCCCGCAGCGTTTTGTGCAAACGCTATCCGCACGCTACCGTCCGCGTTTACAACAATTTCACCGGACACGAAGTCAGGGAATACAGCCCGCATTCCTGCCGCCGCTGATGCGTCCGAACCAATCGGGCTGAAATTTCAAAAGGTCGTGCCTGCAGGCAGGCTTAGCATTCTGAAAAGAGCAGAATGAGTTTTAACTGCGTTGAAGCCGCGCTTTCAGACGACCTCTTATGCAAAATATAGTGGATGAACTTTTGCCGAGGGTTTTCCTGCGGCAAAAATGTCAAACAAAGGATTTTTCACATGTCTCAATACGATGTAGTAGTCATCGGCGCAGGCCCCGGCGGATACGTTGCCGCCATCCGCGCCGCCCAACTGGGTTTCAAAACCGCGTGTGTCGATGCGGGCGTCAACAAAGCAGGCGACGCGCCCGCGCTGGGCGGCACCTGCCTGAACGTCGGCTGCATTCCTTCCAAAGCCCTGTTGCAATCCAGCGAACATTTCCACGCCGCGCAACATGATTTTGCCGAACACGGCATCAGCGTCGGCGACATCAAATTCGACGCGGCGAAAATGATCGAGCGCAAAGACGCCATCGTAACCAAGCTCACCGGCGGCGTGAAATTCCTGTTCCAAAAAAACAAAGTAACCAGCCTGTTCGGTACGGCTTCATTCGCCGGCAAAAACGGCGATGCCTACCAAATCGAAGTCGATAAAAAAGGCGAAAAAACTGTTATCGAAGCCAAACACGTCATCGTAGCGACCGGTTCCGTGCCGCGTCCGCTGCCGCAGGTTGCCATCGACAATGTAAACGTATTGGACAACGAAGGCGCATTGAACCTGACCGAAGTGCCTGCCAAACTGGGCGTCATCGGTTCGGGCGTGATCGGCTTGGAAATGGGTTCTGTATGGAACCGCGTCGGTTCGCAAGTTACCATCCTCGAAGCCATGCCGACCTTCCTTGCAGCCGCCGACCAGCAAATCGCCAAAGAAGCCTTCAAATACTTCACCAAAGAGCAGGGCTTGAACATCGAACTGGGCGTGAAAATCGGCGACATCAAATCTGAAGGCAAAGGCGTTTCCGTTGCCTACCAGACCGCCGCAGGCGAAGCCAAAACCGAAGTATTCGACAAACTTATCGTCGCCATCGGCCGTATTCCGAACACCAAAGGCTTGAACGCCGAAGCCGTCGGCTTGGAAAAAGACGAGCGCGGCTTTATCAAAGTGGACGGCGAATGCCGCACCAACCTGCCTAATGTCTGGGCAATCGGCGACGTGGTTCGCGGTCCGATGCTGGCGCACAAAGCCAGCGACGAAGGCGTGGCGGTTGCTGAGCGCATCGCCGGTCAAAAACCGCATATTGATTTCAACAGCGTACCGTTCGTGATTTACACCGACCCCGAAATTGCTTGGGTCGGCAAAACCGAAGAGCAACTTAAAGCCGAAGGCGTGGAATACAAAAAAGGCACTTCCGGCTTCGGTGCAAACGGTCGCGCGTTGGCAATGGGCAAAGCCAAAGGTACGGTCAAAGTGTTGGCAGATGCCAAAAACGACCGCATCTTGGGCGTACACATGATCGGTCCGGTTGTCAGCGAATTGGTTACCGAAGGCGTCACTGCGCTCGAATTCTTCGCCAGCAGCGAAGATATCGCCCGCATCATCCATGCCCATCCGACCTTGTCCGAAGTGGTTCACGAAGCCGCACTGGCCGCCGACAAACGTGCTTTGCACGGCTGATAAGGTCAAGTAAAGCATAAAAGGTCGTCTGAAACTTTTTCAGACGACCTTTTCGGAAAGATGAATGTTCGGAAGCAATGTTCCGATAGGTATAGAGAGAAAATAGGTCATATCAGTTGCCATTGTTTCCTTGTCGGAATGACGATTTAAGCAGAATCTACTATATAATCGGCGACACATTCACAGACAGCGTTTGATTATGAATAAAGAAGTAATCGGTATCCTGTTTATACCGATGGGCATTATCAGCATGTGTATGGCCGCGTTGTGGCAGATGTATGTGATGATGACCGAAACTTATACGCTCAACCGTTTCAAAGACAAAGAATTGGTTTGGCGCGTGGCATTGTTATTTATCAGTTTCAGCCTTGCCGTTTACCTGCTCTGCCCGAATTCGCGTAAAAAAGGCATCGTCTTTTTTATCCTCGGGGGCGGCGGCGCAATCATGTATCTGCTTGCGCGGATGTGGTTGCCGTTCAGCAAGTGAAACGACGATTTTCCGACCGCCGAAAGGTCGTCTGAAACGCACGGGGTTGCCATTCAAAGGCAGTCTCAGGGCATTCCACTAATCTAAAGGAGAAATCCATGAATCTACACGAGTATCAGGCTAAAGAACTGCTGGCAAGCTACGGCTTGCCCGTGCAAGGCGGTATTTTGGCGCACAACGGCGAAGAAGCCGCAGCCGCTTACGACAAATTGGGCGGCAAATTTGCCGTCGTCAAAGCCCAAGTCCACGCAGGCGGACGCGGTAAAGCGGGCGGCGTAAAAGTCGTCAAAAGCCGTGAAGAAGCCAAAGAAGTGGCGGAAAGCCTGATTGGCACCAATCTGGTTACGTATCAAACCGATGCCAACGGTCAGCCGGTCAACAGCGTTTTGGTTTGCGAAGACATGTATCCAGTGCAAACCGAGCTGTATTTGGGCGCGGTGGTCGACCGTTCTACCCGTCGCATCACATTCATGGCTTCGACCGAAGGCGGTGTGGAAATCGAAAAAGTTGCCGCCGAAACCCCTGAAAAAATCTTCAAAGTAACCGTTGACCCGCTGGTCGGCCTGCAACCTTGCCAAGCGCGTGAAGTTGCGTTCCAACTGGGCTTGAAAGACAAACAAATCAACGAGTTCGTCAAACTGATGACCGGTGCGTACAAAGCGTTTGTCGAAAACGACTTTGCCCTGTTTGAAGTGAACCCGCTGGCAGTCCGCGAAAACGGCGCGCTGGCCTGCGTGGACGGCAAAATCGGTATCGACAGCAACGCGCTCTACCGCCTGCCGAAAATCGCCGAATTGCGCGACAAGTCCCAAGAAAACGAACGCGAGCTGAAAGCATCCGAATTCGACCTGAACTACGTTGCGCTGGAAGGCAACATCGGCTGTATGGTGAACGGCGCAGGTTTGGCGATGGCGACCATGGACATCATCAAACTCAAAGGCGGCCAGCCTGCCAACTTCCTCGACGTAGGCGGCGGCGCGACCAAAGAGCGCGTGGTTGAAGCGTTCAAACTGATTCTCGAAGACAAATCCGTCAAAGGCGTATTGATCAACATCTTCGGCGGTATCGTCCGTTGCGACATGATTGCGGAAGCCATCGTGGCAGCCGTTAAAGAAATCAACGTTGACGTGCCTGTCGTTGTCCGTCTGGAAGGCAACAACGCCGAACTCGGTGCGAAAATCCTGAACGAATCAGGTCTGAAACTGACTTCCGCCGACGGACTGAATGACGCAGCCGAAAAAATTGTCGCAGCCGTAAACGCCTAAGGAGAAAAGAATGAGCGTATTGATTAATAAAGACACCAAAGTATTGGTTCAAGGTTTCACCGGTAAAAACGGTACTTTCCACTCCGAACAAGCTCTGGCTTACGGCACTAAAGTCGTCGGCGGCGTTACCCCGGGTAAAGGCGGTCAAACCCACCTAGACCTGCCCGTGTTCAACACCATGAAAGAAGCGGTTAAAGAAACCGGCGCGGACGCATCCGTAATTTACGTTCCCGCTCCGTTTGTACTGGATTCTATCGTTGAAGCCGTTGATTCCGGCGTAGGCTTGGTGGTTGTGATTACCGAAGGCGTACCGACTCTGGACATGCTCAAAGCCAAACGCTACTTGGAAACCAACGGCAACGGCACTCGTTTGGTCGGCCCTAACTGCCCGGGCGTGATTACTCCGGGCGAGTGCAAAATCGGCATTATGCCGGGCCACATCCACACTCCCGGCCGCATCGGTATCATTTCCCGTTCCGGTACATTGACTTACGAAGCCGTGGCACAAACCACCAAACTGGGCTTGGGTCAATCAACCTGTATCGGTATCGGCGGCGACCCGATTCCGGGTATGAACCAAATCGACGCGCTGAAACTCTTCCAAGAAGACCCCGATACCGACGCCATCATCATGATCGGTGAAATCGGCGGTACTGCGGAAGAAGAAGCAGCCGAATACATCCAATCCAACGTAACCAAACCCGTCGTCGGCTACATCGCCGGTGTGACCGCTCCTAAAGGCAAACGCATGGGCCACGCCGGTGCGATTATTTCAGGCGGTAAAGGTACTGCGGAAGAAAAATTCGCCGCTTTCGAAAAAGCCGGCATCGCCTACACCCGCAGCCCTGCCGAATTGGGCAGCACCATGCTGGAAGTGTTGAAAGCAAAAGGCTTGGCGTAATAACGCTTGGTCGTTTTGACTGAAAAGCTGAAAGGTCGTCTGAAAACTTGGAAACAGGCTTTCAGACGACCTTTTTATCTAATGCGTTAATCTTTACACATTTAGCCGGTTTCTTTATCCGAATTGACTTGAGAATAAGTTCAAAAGAGTTATAATCTTTTAACAGATGAACAATCTGTCATTTGACGGTCGGTCATTTTAACTCAAAAGTGTTAACATTTTGAAACAAACAAATAGACTTAGACCGATTAACCTACACCAATCTAAGGAAATAATGATGAAAAAGCAAAATTTCGATTCCCGCAAGGAAAGCTTGTTGAATGACATTCAAGATGTAATGAATGATGTTGAAGAGCTGTACAGCAAAGGTGTGGAAGCCGGTTCTGAAGAAGGCAAGAAAGCCAAAGAGAAATTGCAGGAAAAACTCGGTGCTGCCAAAGATCGCATGCTCCGTTTCGAAGAAGAAGCTGGCGACAAAATCAGATATCACGCTGACCGTGTGCGCGAAAAATATGACGACTTGGAAGATTTTGCCGAAGATGGTTTGAAGGAAGGTAAAAAACGTTTGGTAGAATTCGGTGAAGAAGCTGGTGACCGCATTAAAAGCGGTGCGCGTCAAGCCGACGAAGTCGTTCATGACAATCCTTATTACGCTATGGGTTTTGCTGCGCTGGCCGGATTGGTTGTTGGCGTATTGCTGAACCGTAGATAATCGCCAATTTGGTTTGATTGATATTATCGGGATCCTTGACTGATATATCAGTTTGATTGACATAAATGCCGTCCGAGCACGCGATTTGTTAAAATCTTGTTCAGACGGCGTTTTGTTATTTCGGTTTTAGGTTGGTTACCATTTTTTGATGGTTTGACACTAAAAAAATTTTGCAGTTCCTATGCCGGAATATTCAGAAATCGGAAAAAATATGGGTATCAGACAGAATATAGAACATACAAAAACCCTGCTGAACCAGGGTATTGATTTGCTTTTGCTTCGAATGCAGATTTTGAATTTGGATTTGTCTGAGCAGGCAAAAAATGTGTTTCTCATCATCATATGGCTGGTCGTATCCGGGATATTGATGTTGGTTGCATTCATCAGCCTGTTGTTTGGACTGAATCGGGTATTGACGGATAGTGCAGCGATATGGGTGTTTTTCGGTATTTCCGCTGCCAGCATTGCTGTGATCACCATTCTGCTTTACAGGGTGATTTATAACTGGCGCAACCAAAATAATCAAATCGCTGCTACTTTGCAGGACATCCGTGCAGACATTGCCTGCCTGCGTGGTTTGGATATGCAGGAAGGAGAATGAAATGAATAAATCGGAGCGTGATGAAGCACGAGAACTGCTGCAATTGGAAGCAAAACTTATTCAAGTGAGAATTAAGGCATCCTATCTGAAACAGCGTAAATCAAAATTGCAGGACAGTGGCGTATCAAACGGTTTGATGACCCTTCTTGATTTGGGTGGAGAGCTTAAACGCACGGGTTTTTTATATAAAACTGCCGGACTCGCCATTCCCCGCAGATACCGTTTCGGCGCACTTTTGGTTGCGTTTGTGATGAAAGCTTTAATGAAGTAGCTCGAGATAGCTCGAGATTAGAAACAGGGTCGTCTGAAAGTCGGGTTTCAGACGACCTTTTTGTATTTAGGATTTATAGGCGAAACTGACAACGCTACGGCTGTTGGATTTGGGTTTGGGGCGGTTTTTTTATTTGGGTAGTTTGCGGGTAAAGTGCACGCTACGGGTTGTGCGGTTGCAGTTTGGGGAGGGTAAATATCCATATCCGACGGGATATTTTTCTGCCGTCATTCCCGCGCAGGCGGGAATCTATTTTTGAATTTCGGCATCTGTTTTTGAATGTCTGTCACCTAGGTTTTACGATGGATTCCCGCCTACGCGGGAATGACGGATGCTGGGACAAACGTGGGGTGGTGGATTGGTAAAGTTTGCGTTGGAACTTGCTGAGGTAAGTAGGGTCGTGGAAAGGTCGTCTGAAACCTTGTTTGTGTATCAGACGACCTTTTTGTATTTTTAGGATTCGTGGGCGGAGCCCACGCTACGTTGGGTTTCAGGCAACCTTGGGTCAGAGGTCGAAGGCGGCATTGATGAGGCGTTTGGTGTAGTCTTTCTGCGGGTGGTGGAAGATTTGGTCTGCGCTGCCGTATTCGACGAGTTCTCCGTGCTGCATGACGGCGACGTTGTCGCTGACGGCGCGGACGACGGAGAGGTCGTGGCTGATGAAGATGTAGGTCAGTCCGTATTTGGTTTGGAGTCCGCGCAGCAGTTCGACGACTTTGATTTGGACGGAGCGGTCGAGGGCGGAGGTGGGTTCGTCGAGGAGGATGAACTTGGGCCGCAGGATGAGGGCGCGGGCGATGGCGATGCGTTGGCGTTGTC
>NZ_KV812096.1:80035-83666 GCF_001813335.1 Neisseria sp. HMSC055H02
GGCGATGGCGATGCGTTGGCGTTGTCCGCCTGAGAATTCGTGCGGGTAGCGGTTGAGCGCGTCGGCGGGCAGGGAGACTTCGTCGAGGACTTTGAGGACGAGTTCGGTGCGTTGGGCTTTGGTCATTTCGGGGCGGTGGACGGTGAGGCCTTCGCCTATGATTTCGCCGACGGTGAGGCGGGGTGAGAGTGAGCCGTAGGGGTCTTGGAAGACGATTTGGCGTTCGGCTTTGAGTTGGCGCGCGCGCTCGGGGGTGAGGGCGGCGAGGTCGCTGCCGTCGAAATGTATGCTGCCTTGGTAGGGGAGCATTTGCATGATGGCTTTGCCAAGTGTGGATTTGCCGGAACCGGATTCGCCGACGATGCCGAGGGTTTCGCCTTGGCGGATGGTGAGGCTGATGTTTTTGACGGCGTGGAAGGTTTTGAGGGGTTTGCCGAAGAAGTTGTGTTTGAGGGTGAAGTGGACGTTGATGCCGTCGGCGCGGATGAGTTCGGGCGGGTTGCCTTCTACGGGGTCTTTCATGCCTTTGGGGACGGAGTGGATGAGTTGGGCGGTGTAGGGGTGGGTGGGGTTGGCGAAAACTTGTTTGATTTTGCCGCGCTCGACGATTTCGCCGTCTTTCATGACGCAGACGGTTTCGGAGTAGTGTTCGGCGAGTCCGAGGTCGTGGGTGATGAAGATTATCGCCATGCCCATTTGTTTTTGGAGGTCGTGGAGGAGGTCGAGGATTTCTGCCTGGATGGTGACGTCGAGGGCGGTGGTGGGTTCGTCGGCGATGAGCAGGGCGGGCTCGTTGAGCAGCGCCATGGCGATCATGATGCGCTGGAGCTGGCCGCCTGAGAATTCGTGGGGGTATTGTTTCAGACGACGTTCTGCTTCGCGGATGCCGACGCGGTTGAGGAGGTCGAGGATGCGTTCGCGGGCGGCTTTGCGGGTGATGGTTTTGTTGTGGACGCGCAGGGCTTCCATGAGCTGGGTGCCGATTTTCATGAAGGGGTTCAGCGAGGTCATGGGCTCTTGGAAGATGAAGCTGATGCATCCGCCGCGCAGGCTGCGGAGGGTTTTTTCGTCTGCGTCGAGGATGGATGTGCCGTCGAAGGTGATGCGTGAGTCTTGTCCGTAGCGGGTGGTGTTTTCGGGCAGGAGGCGCATGAGGGACATGGCGGTAACGGATTTGCCGGAACCGGATTCGCCGACGAGGGCGAGGGTTTCGCCTTTGGCGACTTTGAAGCTGATGTTGCGCACGGCGTGGACGGTTTTTTCGTGGAGTTGGAAGCGGATGTCGAGGTTTTCGACGGTGAGTAACGGGGTGTTCATGGGTGTGTCCTCGTGGTGTGTGTCAGCGGTCTTTGGGGTCGAGTGCGTCGCGCAGGCCGTCGCCGATAAAGTTGAAGCAGAAGAGGGTGGCGACGAGGAAGAAGCAGGGGACGAGGAGCTGCCACGGGGCGGCTTCCATGGAGGCTGCGCCTTCTTGGAGCATGGAGCCCCAACTGGTCTTGGGTTCTTGTACGCCCAATCCGAGGAAGCTGAGGAAGGATTCGAACATGATCATGCCGGGTACGAGCAGGGAGGCGTAAACCATGACGACGCCGAGTACGTTAGGGATGATGTGGCGGGTAACGATGCGGCGGCGGGATACGCCTGTGATGCGGGCGGCTTCGACGAATTCTTTGTGTTTGAGGCTGAGGGTTTGTCCGCGGACGATGCGGGCGACGTCCAGCCATGAGACGAGTCCGATGGCGACGAAGATGAGTAAGAGGTTGCGCCCGAAGAAGGTGGTCAAGAGGATGACGAAAAACATGAACGGAAAGGCGTTGAGGATTTCGAGCAGGCGCATCATGACGGAGTCGAGTTTGCCGCCGAAGAAGCCTGCGAGTGCGCCGTAGAGCGTGCCGATGACGACGGCAACGAGTGCGCCTGCAATGCCGATGAGCAGGGAAATGCGTCCGCCGGCGGCGGCTCGGGTGAAGAGGTCGCGTCCGAGCAGGTCGGTGCCGAAGTAGTGGCGGGTGGCGAAGGAAGGCGGGATTTGCATGTTGTCCCAGTCGGTGTAGTCGTAGGTGTAGGCGCTGACCCAGGGGACGGCGATAACGAAGAGGATAATGGCGGCAAGGATGAAGACGCTGCACAGGGCGGCTTTGTTGTTGCTGAAACGCCGCCACGCGTCCTGCCACAGGCTGCGTCCGTGTACTTGTGCCTGTTCGGCTGCGTCTGCTATGGCGCGGGAATTTTTCTTGTTGAATAGCATGGTGTTCTCCGTTTTTTGTTCGGGGGTCGTCTGAAAACGGCAAAACCGGTTTTCAGACGACCTTTTTTGCTTTTAATAGCGGATTTTCGGGTCGATCAGGGCGTAGAGGATGTCGAGTATGGCGTTGAAGACGATGGTCAGTACGCCGACGAGGATGGTCAGCCCCAAGATCATGCCGTAGTCGCGGTTGAGCGCGCCGTTGACGAAGAGTTGTCCGATGCCGGGCAGACCGAAGACGCTTTCGATGACGATGGCGCCGGTGATGATGCCGACGAAGGCAGGAACGAGATAGGAAAGGATAGGCAGCATGGCGGGACGCAGGGCGTGGCGCAGGACGATGCTGTTCATTGATAATCCTTTGGCGCGGGCAGTGCGGATGTAGGGGCTGTTCAACACTTCTATCATCGCGCCGCGCGTGATGCGGGCGAGGCCTGCGACATAGCCTATGGAGAGGGCGGCGACGGGCATGATGAGGCTGGTCAACGAGCCGTCATTCCAGCCGCCGGCGGGCAGCCATTTGAGGGTGATGGCGAAGATGAAAATCATGATGGGGGCTTTGACGAAGCTGGGGACGACGATGCCGGTCATGGCGGCGGTCATGATGGTGTAGTCCGCCCATGTGTTGCGCCTGAGTGCGGCGATGGTGCCCATGAGTACGCCCAAGACGGTGGAGATGATGAAGGCGTACACGCCCAGCTCGACGGAAACGGGCAGGGCTTGGGCGAGCAGCTCGTTGACGTTGTAGTCTTTGTATTTGAATGAGGGACCGAGGTCGCCGTGGGCGAGTTGTTTGAGATAGTTGAAGTATTGCAGGTACATCGGGTCGTTCAGATGATATTTGGCTTCGATGTTGGCCAGTACGGCGGGCGGTACGTTTTTGTCGCCGGTGAAGGGGCTGCCGGGTGCGAGCCGCATCAGGAAGAATGAGACGGTAATCAGTACCAGCATGGTGGGGATGGCGGAAAGTATGCGGCGGATGATGAATTTCAGCATATCGTACCTGCTCGGGGCTTGGTGGGTCGGAATATGCCTGAATACGGGAAGGCGGTCTGAACGGGTGTTCGGACGCTTGGGATGGTTTTCTCTTCTTTGTAGTCAGGCCCTTGGTTTTTTGGTGTGCGGGCTTTTGCTTTTATGGTCGTCTGAAACGGGATTTTGGGTTTCAGACGACCTTTTGGCTGATGTTTTTCGTGGGCAGAGCCCACGCTACGGCTTTTATGGTTGTCTGAACACTTTGGATGGGGTTTCGGACGGTTTTTTATTGCGGCGGTTGCGGGTGGCAGCCTGCGTTATGGGTTTGTTTCGGAGGTCTTCTGAAACCGGATTTTGGGTTTCAGACGACCTTTTTGCTGGTGTTTTTCGTGGGCAGAGCCCACGCTACGG
>NZ_KV812096.1:83766-118467 GCF_001813335.1 Neisseria sp. HMSC055H02
GTTTTTCGTGGGCAGAGCCCACGCTACGGCCGTTTTCAGACGACCTTTTGGGCTGGTGCGGGTTCGTGGTGAGAACCCGCACCATGGTCGTTTCAGACGACCTTTGCCGTCAGCGCGCCAGCGGTTCGGTGCGTTTGATCAGCCATGCTTTTGCCGCGCCTTCGGTCAGCGGCTCGAGGCGGCGGCGGACTTCGGCGTGGTAGCGGTTGACCCAGTCGATTTCGCCGTCGGTCATGAGGGCGGTGTCCATCAGGCGGGTGTCGATGGGGCAGAGGGTCAGGGTTTCGAAGTAGAGGAAGCTGCCGAACTCGGTTTCCTGCGGGTTGGCGACGGCTTGGTTGGCGGCGAGGTTCTCAATGCGGATGCCCCATTTGCCGGGACGGTAGAGTCCGGGTTCGATGGAGGTCACCATGCCTTTTTTCATGGCGTGCTGCGGACCGGGAACGGCGGCGCAGGCGATGACTTGCGGGCCTTCGTGGACGTTGAGGAAATAGCCTACGCCGTGTCCGGTGCCGTGTCCGTAGTCGCATTGCGCCTGCCACAGGGGTTTGCGGCAGATGGCGTCTATCATCGGCGAGAGGATGTTTTCGGGGAACACAGCTTCGGCAAGCGCGATATGGGCTTTGAGAACGAGGGTGTTGTCGCGTTTTTGTTCGGCACTCGGTGTACCGACGGGGACGACGCGGGTGATGTCGGTCGTGCCACCTTTGTATTGCGCGCCGGAGTCGATGAGCAGCAGACCGTTGCCGCTGATGGTGCTGTGGCTTTCGGGTGTCGCGCTGTAATGCGGCAGGGAGGCGTTGGCGTTGAAGCCCGCGATGGTGTCGAAACTCAATGAGATGAAGCCCGGACGTGCGCTGCGGTGGCGGTGGAGCATGGTGTCCACGTCGATTTCGGTCAGGCTGCCGCCGTTGTCGATGATGTCTTCAAACTCGGCGAAGAAGCCGCACAACGCCGCGCCGTCGTGTTCCATCGCTTCGCGGATGTGGGCGATGTCGACTTCGGATTTGACGGATTTGAAGAAGGTGGACGGGTTGATGCCTTCGATCAGGCGCACGCTTTCGGGCAGGCGCACGAGGGTGCTGACGGCGGTTTTGTTCGGCTCGATAAGCAGCGTGCCGCCGATTTGCGCGAGTTTGTCGGCAACTTGGGCATAAGGTTCGACCGTGATGCCGGCGGTTTGCAGCGCGGTGGCGGCTTCGGCGTTCAGACGACCTTGGTCGGTAAACAGGACGGCGTTGTCTTTGCCGATCAGCAGGAAGGACACGAAAACGGGGTTGAAAGGCACGTCGCTGCCGCGCAGGTTGGTCAGCCAAGCGATGTCGTCAAGCGAGGAAACCAAGTGGTAATCCGCGCCTTTTTCCGCCATGACGGCACGCACGCGGGCGAGTTTCTCGGCGGCGGTTTCGGAGACGTAGGCGGGGTCGTGGATGAACACGGTTTCGGCGGGGATGGCGGGACGGCTGGTCCACACTTGGTCAAGCAGGTCGTCGGGGTGTTCGATGCGGATATTTTTGGCGGTCAGGGATTGCGCCAAAGTGCGTTTGCCGGTGAGCGACACCATATCGGAAGGTATGCCGACGGCGGCGTTTTCGGGCAGGTTTGCCGCGAGCCATTCGTTATATGGCGGAACTTGCCCGCTTTTTTGCAGCTCGATGCCGCTGCCTGCAAGCTGTTTGGCAGCTTGTTCCCAATAGCGGCTGTCCACCCACACGCCCGCTTCATCGACGGTAACGACGAAAGTGCCGACCGAGCCGGTAAAGCCCGACAACTCGCGGCGCGCCTGCCAGTGTGCGGGCAGGTATTCGGAAAGATGGGGGTCGGCGGAGGGGATGACGAGTGCGTCCAAGCCTTGCGCCTTCATGGCTTCGCGCAATGCGGACAGGTAATTCGATACGGTATTCATGAACGGGATTCTCCAATAGGGTTTCGCGGTTTCAGACGACCTCTTCAATTTAGTGTACGGGGAAGTCGTCTGAAAAACGTGTCTATGTTATCAAATCACTTCTTGGGTGCAAACGACCAATTCTTAACAGTATAGTTTTTCAGCGGGTCGCGGTCGGAGTAGCCTTGGATGTCGGGTTTCACCAGATTGATACTGACTTGGTGATACAGCGGGATAAAGGCGTCGTCGCGTTGCAGCATCGCCTCGGCGCTGACGTAGCGGCGGGCGCGTTCTTCGGCGGAAATGCCCGCTTCGAGCGTGCTGTTCATCAGCTTGTCAAACTCGGGATTCTTGTAATGGAAGGCGTTGTTCGGATTGTTGGATTTGAAAATATTGAGCATGCCCGCAGGGTCGTTGTAGTCGGAACACCAGCCTGCAAACGCCATGCTGAAATTGCCCTGTATGCGTTTGTCCAAGAAGGTTTTCCATTCTTCGTTCATCAGCGTGGGGCGGACGAACGGCACGGTCGCCTTCCAAATGGATTGCAGCGCGGTAATTTGTTTCTTGGAAGACTCGTTGGTGGTATAGACGATTTGGAACTCAAGCGGTTTCTCTTCGCTGTAACCCGCTTCGCGCAAGAGTTTTTCCGCTTCGGCAATGCGCGCTTCGCGCTTGAGCGGCTTCCACGCAGGCGCAGATTCGCCGCTGCCCTGCATATTCGGCGGGGTGAGCTGGAACGCTTCCTTGTCGCCGCGTCCGGCAACCTTGGTAATGATGGCGCGGTCGGTCAGCAGGTTGAGCGCGCGGCGGACTTTGGGATTTTTAAATTCGGCGGATTCCAAGTTCGGCTCTAAAAACCAAGAACACAGCAAAGTCGCGCGCCGAACCTGTCCGGGAAATTCTTTCTCGGCAATCTTAATCTGGTCGGAAGGGATGGCGTAGGTAACATCTACTTCGTCGGCGCGGTAGCGGTCGTATTCTTTGCCGATGGCAAGGAACACCGCCTGCGGGATGGATACTTTTTTGCTGTCGTAATAAGCAGGGTTTTTATCCATGGTGATGTGGCTGTTGACACGCCATTCTTTGAGGATGTATGCGCCGCTGGAAACATAATTGCCCGGCTGCGTCCATTTTTCGCCGAATTTCTCGACGGTGGCGCGGTGGACGGGATAAGTGAACTGCTGAATCAGCATATCGGGGAAATACGGCACGGGCGCGGTGAGCGTGAATTGCAGCGTTTTCTTGTCCAAAGCCTTGACGCCCAAAGTATCCGGCTTCGCCTTGCCTTGCAGGATTTCCGCCGCACCCTGTATTTTCGCGTCTTCCAAATAGCTGCTGTTAGGCGCGGCGGTTGCGGGATCGGCGAGGCGGCGGAAGCTGTAAACGAAATCTTCGGCGGTAATCGGGTCGCCGTTGCTCCACTTCGCATCGCGCAGGTGGAACGTCCAAACGCGCCCTTCGTCTGACGGCTCCCATTTCAACGCCAAGGCGGGAATGGTTTTGCCTTCGGCATCCGTACTGACCAAGCCGTCCATCATCTGACGGATAATCGCGCCCGCCGCCATATCCGAGCTTTTCTGCGGGTCGAGCGTACTCGGTTCGACCGCATTGCTGATGACGATTTTATTGTATTCGCTGCGCTTGAATTCGGGCGCGGGCTTGACTTCGCGATGACACGCCGACAGCGCAAGCACTATGGCAAGCGATAAAGCCGATATGGAATAAGGTTTGTTCGGCAGCACGTTTTTTCTCCTCTTCTCGCTATCTCTCCCTCCATCCTGCGTTTTGCAAAAAAATAAAAACTACATATGACTACATGGTAGGGAAATATTCTGATTTTTGGCGGATAAAAAGATTTATTCTCTATGGATATTTGAAAAAATCCGCCTGTTTTGGAAATCGGTTTGCAAGATAACACAAAAAAACGCCGTAAAAAACATTTTTTGAAATAAAAGTTACAAGTGATTACAAAAATATTGATTTTTTTGCACGCCTCAAATAGTATAAAACCCTGTTTAAACGCAGCCTCAGAAAAATCAAGCAAAAGGAGAAGAAAATGAAGAAGTTATTAATGATTGCGGTTGCCGTCCCGCTTGCCGCCCCCGCATTGGCATCCGATAACGAAGCCAAAATCGGCGGACGGATATTTACTTCTATCGAACACGAACGCAACGGCAAAGGGCAATCCGCTACCGATATATCCGACAACAACAGCCGCATCTGGATTATGGGCAGTGAAAAACTCGACAAAGACCTCAAGCTCATCTACGGCGTCAATTCATTCGTCGCCTTCGACTACAACGGCTGGAGTACGGACGATTCCTATATCGGTCTGCGCGGCGATTTCGGTACCGTCCGCGCCGGCTGGCTCAGTACCCCCATGCACTACCTGACCGGCGAACAAGACGCATTCAACGGCAACAACCACACCCAAACCATGGGACGCATGACCCGTTTCGGCGGCCGTGAAATCGCCCTGAACTACGAATCCAAAACCTTTGATAACGGCTTCAACTACCGCGTCCAAATCGCGCCCGGTGCCAACAAATACAAAGACAGGAAACGCAACGGCGACTGGATGGCGGGATTAGGCTTGCACTACAAACACCCGACCAACGGCTTCAACGCCCACTACGCCCTCGAATACGCCCGCAACGGCTCGCCTGACGATACCAAAGACAGACAGGTTCATTCCATGAAAGTCGGCTACGACAAAGACAATCTCTACCTCGCCGCCGGCATGATGTACGCCCGCAATGTCGCCGACAAATTCCACTGGGAAGACGAAACCAAAACCAATACCAACACCCGCGATTTCCAAGTGACCGCCGGCTACACCATGGGCAACATCACCCCTAAACTCGGCGTCGCCTACGGCCGCTCCGATACCGGCAAGAACTACAAACAGCTCGCGTTCAACACCGAATACAAATTCTCCAAACGCACGACCCTCTCGTTCAACTCAGGCGTAGTCAAAGAAAGTAAAGACCCCAAAACCGGCTGGGCGGCAGGCATTTCGCTGGAACACAGCCTGCAATAACGCGGGATTTGAAGCATAAAAGGTCGTCTGAAAACCTGAATATCGGTTTTCAGACGACCTTTTGTAATTGGCTTCATTGCTTGCTGATGTAGGTAGGATACTTGTATCCGACAACTGCTTGAAATTTTCCACATTGCCTAATTAGGGTTTGAATGTTGGCAACGTTGGATACTCATATCTGGCCTACTGACTCCTGAATCGGACGATAAGCCGGGTCGTTTCTTCATGGGCAAGGCACACGCTGCTTATACGGGCAAACCGCCTGCGCCGGCTTTGAAAAAAGTCGTCTGAAAACGGCAGATGCCTTGTCCACAAAAATCGTGCCTATATCCGGATACTGCCTTTATGTTTACAATCATAATGTTATAAAGTATCATCTTTGCTTTTGTTTCATTTTGAACACATCGTCTTTAATTCGATATTGTTATGAATTCCATTTTACTCACCGGATTGTTCCAACGCCTGCTGATTGCGCTTTTCGCTTTGGCGGCGGTTTGGGGCATGTATTTTTGGGCGGTTGCATGAGTATCGTTGTTGAAAATCTGACGGTCAGCTACCGGACACGGCCTGCCGTACACCATGTCGGCATCGAATTTGCCGAGCATTCGATGTGGGCGGTCTGCGGGCCGAACGGGGCGGGCAAATCAACTTTCTTAAAAGCGGTCATGGGTTTGCAGCAAGTCGATACGGGACGCGTCCTCCTGCAAAACCTGCAACGCAAAGACATCGCCTATCTGCCGCAGCAGTCGGACATCGACCGCGGCCAGCCGATGACGGTTTTCGAACTGGCGGCGATGGGTTTGTGGTACGAAATCGGCTTTTTCGGACGGGTTGACGCGACGCAGCGTACCCGCGTTTTGGATGCGCTTGCACGCGTCGGTATGCGGGATTTTGCCGACAGGCAGATCGCGCATTTGTCCAACGGACAGTTTCAGCGCGTTTTATTTGCGCGTATGCTGGCGCAGGGGGCAAAATTCCTGCTTTTGGACGAACCTTTCAACGCCGTCGATGCGCGCACGACTTACGCGCTTTTGGATGTATTGCGCCAATGCAATGAGGAAGGGCAGGCAATTATCGCGGTGTTGCACGATTATGCGCAGGTACGCGATTATTTTTCGGACACGCTGTTGCTGGCCCGGGAAAAGGTTGCGGCGGGCAGAACGCCGTCCGTCCTGACCGATGAAAACCTTGCCCGCGCGAATATGCTGATGCAGCGGCAGGAGTCGGAGGACTGGTGCGACGTATAGCTTGCGCCGCCCCCTCGTAAGGCAGTACGTCGTCTGAAAGACGCGGCGAAGGATTTTCAGACGACGTTTCCCATTTTCAGAAGTTTTCCCTTATTTACCGGATACCATGAATTTATACGATTTGCTGATTTCCCCTTTTGCGGAATTCGACTTTATGCGCTATGCGCTTGCGTCGGTATTCTGTCTGGCTTTGAGTGCCGCTCCGGTCGGCGTGTTCCTGGTCATGCGGCGCATGAGCCTGGTGGGCGATGCTTTGAGTCATGCCGTCCTGCCCGGTGCGGCAATCGGCTATATGTTTGCCGGGCTGAGCCTGCCTGCAATGAGCGTCGGCGGGTTTGCGGCAGGCTTGCTGATGGCGCTGTTGGCGGGTTTGGCGAGCCGTTTTACATCGTTGAAGGAAGATGCCAACTTTGCCGCCTTTTATCTGAGCAGTCTGGCAATAGGCGTGGTTTTGGTCAGTAAAAACGGCAGCAGCGTCGATTTGCTGCATCTCTTGTTCGGATCGGTCTTGTCGGTGGATATTCCCGCGCTGCAACTGATTGCCGCCTCGGCAAGCGTTACGGTAACGGCATTGGCGATTATTTACCGCCCGCTGGTTTTGGAAAGCATTGACCCGCTGTTTCTGAAGGCGGTCGGCGGGAAGGGCGGCTTTTGGCACGTCGTCTTCCTGATTTTGGTGGTGATGAACCTTGTTGCAGGCTTTCAGGCACTCGGTACGCTGATGTCGGTCGGTCTGATGATGCTGCCGTCGATTACCGCGCGGCTCTGGGCGAAAAGCATGGGCGCGTTGATGGCTTTGTCCGTCTTTATCGCACTGGTCTGCGGTTTTGCCGGACTGCTGTTTTCCTATCACGTCGAAATTCCGTCCGGACCTGCGATTATCTTGTGCTGCGGCGTGCTGTATGCCGTATCGCTGGTGTTCGGGCGCGAAGGCGGTATATTGGGCAAATGGTTCAAGCGTCGCAAGCACAAGGCCTTGTGAAGGGCAGTTGTGCAAGCTGAAAATCAAAAAGGTCGTCTGAAAAGCTGCTTGGGCTTTCAGACGACCTTTTTATCGGGTTTGCCGCTCGGATTTTTGAAACCGATTTGTTGTCATTCAAATAGAAACGTTTTAATCGGCGTTATTCCCGATAAGGCGGAAATTTCTTTCAATTTGGGCAACTGTTTTTCAAATACCTGTTTCTTAAGATGTCCGACGGATCACCGCCTGCGCGGGAATCTCGGCGGATGGCGGGCAGAGTGTTTTTCCAACCCCTTATCCCTGCTGCTTCAAAACTGTTTCTCCACGCTGACGAATGTCTGCATACTTTTGCGGGAATAAAAGCCGCTCATATTGCTGTCGATTTTCAGATAACGGAAATTCAAATGCGGCACTAAGCCTTTCCATGAAATTTTATTGTGCCAAACAGAGGCATTTGCCTGATATTCATGGTCTTTTCGGGTCAGACGGTACACCAGGCTTCCCGGCGCATCAAAGGTACGGCGGGCGTAGCGCAGGTTGGTGCGGATGCCGAATCCGTTCTCAAACGCTTTCGCCGCGCCGAAGCGTATGCCCTTGCGTACGGATGCCTGTTCCGCTTCTTTGGTCATGTCGTGCGACCAGTCTGCGCCACCGTAGAGCAGCCAGTTTTTCGGTGCAGAGTATGCCAGCGTTGCCCCCGCCAGCGGCATATGGCTGTTGTAACGCGCTGCCGAGCCGCTGTTCCGATAGTATTTTTTGATATAGCCTGCATTGAGCGAGAGCCGCCATTTTTCATTCAGACGACGTGAAAAATCGGTATGGATACCGGTTTCGCGATTATAGCGTTTGCCGCCCAGCCAGTTTTGTTCGGCAAACGGTACAACCCCGAAAGATTGCACCGCCAAACGGTTTTTATAGCCTGCCGCCAAGCGCAGGCTTTGCTCGTTAAAATCCTGATTGTCCCAATAATGCACGCCGTCGCCGCTCAGGCTGCCGTAAACAAAATGATGTCCGCCCACATTGATTTCGCGCGATACGCCAGCGCCGTAGCGGATACCGTGCGCCTTTTGCGGCAGGCTGTCAGCGGTTTTATTCCAGCGTCTGCCGTTCCATTCTATAACGCGCTCGGACGAGGCATTGTTCACATTATCGGTCTGCTCGTATTGCAGCGAAATATCGGGCTGCCAGTTTTGCGTCGATTCAATGGCGGCAAGATAGCGGTCGGCAAGTTGCTGCATGGGCGGCTGCAAATCCGGTTTTGCCCGTTTCAATTCAGCTTTTGCCTCATGGTACTGTTTGTTTTCAAACATCATGACGCCCAAATCGAAACGCGGATACGCCAAATCGGGATGTTTCGCCAAAATGCCGCGATAGAGCGAGACAGCTTCATCATGCCGCAACTGACTGCGCCTCAACGCGCCTAAAGCATAATCGTATAAAACGGCATCCCGGTTGGGCGCGGCTTTATATTGCGCCAACAAACCTTCCAGCGTCTTCCAGTCCCGTCCGATTAATGCGCGGTTGATCTGTGCTTCCAATGAAGAATCGGCAGAAAGGTCGTCTGAAAGCTTTTGTTCTGCGGGTTTGTCGTCGGTAAAATCTTTTGAGGGTGTTTCGTTGTTAGGCTGCTTGTCAAAAAATACAGGAGCAGGTACATGGACAACGGGTGTCTCGGCAAGGGCGGCTGTTGGTAAAGAGAGCATCAGTAAGACGAGATGGTTTTTATTCATTTTATTCAGTGGGATATGGATGGCAGGAGTATTCTATCATTATACGGATAACGCGGTGAGAATGGTCGAAAAGGTCGTCTGAAACGGTTTCAGACGACCTTTTACATCATAATTAAGATGGAAAATTATTTTTGAATCTCTCTGCGTTGTCCGCCGAAGCCGACAGTATCTTTGCCATTAAAGATAACTTTTCCTGCAATTTCTTCTGCATTTTTACCGAAGAAATCTAAAGAGTAAGAGCCTGATTTGTAACCTTGGGTTGCAGTAGATGAAATACCAGTTCCTGAAATCGAACCTTGTTCTAATGTAATGTTATTTCCTAAGCCGGTAATAGTTCCTGAGCCTGTTTTATTTTCAAAATTAACATTGTAATCTAGTGTTCCATTATTTTCGGCATCAAATGCTTTACCGCTATAATTAGCTGTTCCTTTTGTTGGTATCGCTTCTAATTTTGTTTTTAGGCCGGCAATTAGTACATTCGATAGTTCATTAATACTAGAAAAATTACGAACACCTGATTTAGTATCTGCAATAACAATTGAATATGGTTGATTATAGATTGCTTTACCGGTAGTAATAGTTTCTCTTACTGAATAGCAATGTCCATTTGTACAACTAGATGAGGAACTACTTGATGTGCCATATTGGTTTTGCTCGAGTCCATTACGATATTGTCCATTATAAATTCCTTTAGCATTATTGATGATAAGTGTTTCAAGGTTAGCTTTTGCTGTATCTTCATCTAAATCTACATTATTTTTAGCAAAATCAGCAGCTTGATATTCATTAAGACCTTCAGCAATAGCAAGTTTTGTCAAATCTTTTATTTTAATCATGTTATCTAAATTTGCTTTAGATACATCATCTTCATTATTGATATTATTTTGCGCAAATTGTTTTGCTTCGTCATCGTTTAGCCCTTTAGCTTTAGCTTGTTCAATTAATTCAGCAGTTTTTTGTGCGATACGTGCTTCTTCGGCTTTACGAGCTTCTTCGGCTTTGCGAGCTTCTTCGGCTTTGCGAGCTTCTTCAGCTTTACGGGCCTCTTCGGCTTTTGTATTTTCAATATTGGTATCTGTTGGTCGTGCAGATGGCGTTCCTCCCCCACCTCCGCCACAGGCTGCCAGACTTAGAGCGATAACGGTTACTGCGCTTATTTTTTGTAAAGACATAGATGCTTCCTTTGTAATGGGAGGGTTAATAAGTAAATGCAGGTGTATTGTCAACCAGTCATTTGAAAATATCAAGTAAATAATTTACAAAAACAACAAAACTGTTAAATTTTGCAACAGTCGGCTATTCATAATCCTCGATTATGCATACTGAACAAGACAAAATCGATTTCAGCGAACGCTTGAAAACCGCAATCAGGCTGGCGGGTTTGGATAATCTTTCCAATGCCAGCCTTGCCAACCGCTTCAATCTGCGCCACCCCAATCAATCCGTCAGCACGCAGGCTTTCCACCATTGGTTGGTCGGACGTTCGATTCCGACGCCCGATAAAATCGAAACGCTGGCGAAATGGCTGGATACCAGCGGAGAATGGCTGCGGCACGGACGAATGTTGGAAGAGGGTGGGGCAGTTTCTCCGCAAGAGGCGTTGTTGTTGAAATATTTCCGCGCGCTGTCGCCGGAAAAGCAGGAGGCGTTGATTACTTTGCTTCATAAAGCGGAGGATTGAGTTTTCATTACAAAAAGGTCGTCTGAAAACGGAAATCTCGTTTTCAGACGACCTTTTGCCTTTATCCGTCAAACCGCGGCTGCTTCAGGTTTGGCTTTGTTTTTCTTGAATTTCAACATGGCTTCTTCTTTCGCTGCATCCCAGTCTATCCGCACGAAGCCGCCGTCGGCGAGTTTGCCGAACAGGAGTTCGTCGGCGAGCGGTTTGCGGATTTTTTCCTGAATCAGGCGGTGCATCGGGCGCGCGCCCATTTGCGGGTCGAAACCTTTTTCCGCCAGATATTTGCGTAATGACGGCGTGAATTCGGCTTCGACTTTTTTGTCGAGGAGCTGGTGTTCGAGCTGGAGCAGGAATTTGTCCACGACTTTGGCGATGACGGGTTCGGACAGGGGCGCAAACGGGATAATCGCGTCCAAGCGGTTGCGGAATTCAGGCGTGAAGAGTTTGTTGATTGCCTGCATTTCGTCGCCGCGTTCGCGCTTGGCGGTAAAGCCGAGGCTGGGGCGGCTGAGGCTTTCCGCGCCTGCGTTGGTGGTCATAATCAGGATGACGTTGCGGAAATCGGCGCTCTTGCCGTTGTTGTCGGTCAGTTTGCCTGCATCCATGACTTGCAGGAGGACGTTGAAAATGTCGGGATGGGCTTTTTCGATTTCGTCCAAGAGCAATACGCAGTGCGGGTGTTTGTTGGCGGCTTCGGTCAAAAGGCCGCCCTGGTCGAAGCCGACGTAGCCCGGCGGCGCACCGATAAGGCGCGATACGGCGTGGGGCTCCATGTATTCGGACATGTCGAAACGTTGCAGCGGTACGCCCATCGAGTAGGCAAGCTGTTTGGCGACTTCGGTTTTGCCGACGCCGGTCGGACCGGAGAAGAGGAAGCTGCCTATGGGTTTGTCGGGCAGGGCGAGGCCGGAGCGCGACATTTTGACGGCGGCAACCAGCGCGTCGATGGCGTTTTCCTGACCGTAAACCATGTTTTTCAAATCGCGGCCAAGGAATTGCAGCACTTGTTTGTCGTCGTTCGACACGGTTTTTTCAGGAATCCGTGCGACTTTGGCGATGACAGTTTCGATTTGCGCCTTGCCGATGACTTTTTTCTGTTTGGATTTGGGCAAAATCCGTTGCGCCGCGCCTGCTTCGTCCATCACGTCGATGGCTTTGTCGGGCAGGAAACGCTCGTTGATGTAGCGGGCGGAGAGTTCGGCGGCGGCTTCGAGTGCACCTTGCGTGTAGCGCACTTGGTGGAAGCCTTCGAACATCGGTTTCAAGCCGCGCAGGATTTGCACGGTTTCGGCGACGGTGGGTTCGACCACGTCGATTTTTTGGAAGCGGCGGCTTAAGGCGTGGTCTTTGTCGAAAATGGTGCGGTATTCGTCGTAAGTGGTCGCGCCGATGCAGCGCAGCGAACCTTTCGCCAGCGCGGGTTTGAGCAGGTTAGACGCGTCCATCGTGCCGCCGCTGGTACTACCCGCGCCGATGATGGTGTGGATTTCGTCGATAAACAAAATCGCTTGCGGGATTTTTTCGAGCTGTTTCAAGACGGATTTGACCCGCGCTTCAAAGTCGCCGCGGTATTTCGTACCCGCCAAAAGCGAACCCATATCCAACGCGTACACTTCGGCATCTTTAAGCGCGTCGGGGATATCGCCGTTGACGATTTGATGCGCCAAGCCTTCCGCCAGCGCGGTTTTGCCAACGCCTGCTTCGCCGACCAAAAGCGGATTGTTTTTGCGGCGGCGGCACAGGATTTGCACCAGCCGTTCCATTTCGTGTTTTCTGCCGATTAAGGGGTCGATGCGGCCGGCTTTGACTTCGGCGTTGAGGTTGACGGTGTAGTCCGACAACGAGCCGCTTTTTGACTCGACGGGGTCGTCTGAATCATTGTCGGGGTCGTCTGAAAAGTTTTTGTGTTCGTCGTCTTCGGTTGCACCGTGGGCAATGCAACGCAAAACTTCAAACCTCGTAACCGATTGCAGCTTGAGGAAATAAACGGCGTGGCTGTCGGTTTCGCTCATCAGCGCCACCAAAACGTCCAAAGGCTCGACCAAGCCTTTACCTGCGGATTGGGTATGCACCATCGCCCGCTGGATGACGCGCTGGAAGCCGAGTGTGGGCTGGGTTTCGACCGTATCTAAAAGGTGGTCGGGAATCAGGGGGGTATTTTCGGCAACGCTGGCGGCGAGTTGTTCGGACACCACTTTCAAATCCGCGCCGCAAAGCTTGAGGACGTTGGGGACGGAGGCATCTTCTTCGATTAACACCAAAAGCAGATGCTCGAGGCTGATGAATTCATAATGAGCTTTACGCGCCTCGCGGTAAAGCTGCTGCAATATCTGTTCCAATTCGGGTGAAAGCATATTAAATCTCCTCGACAATACATTGCAGCGGATGCCCTTCGGCTTTTGCCCGCTGCATGACTTGTTGTTGTTTGGTTTGGGCGATGTCCCGTGTGTAAGTGCCGCACAAGCCTTTGCCTTCGTGATGAACCAAGAGCATCACCGCCACCGCCTGCTCCTCTCCGAGCATAAAGATTTCGGTCAGGATTTCGACGACAAATTCCATCGTGGTGTAATCGTCGTTCAGCAAAAATACGCCGTAACGTTTCGGCGGGGCGGTTTTTTGGTCGCTTAAAAGCGTATCGGATTCGTGATGTGTGTTTGGGTTGTTCATAAATATTTATGGCTTTATGGAAGAGGGGTTGTTTCAGACGACCTTGCTAAAGATTTAATACCTAATAAATCTATAAATATAGTGATTATAGAGTTTGATTTCAATTTCTGTTGTATTTTGGTCTGTTTCCGCCATTTTCGCACTTTTTCCCTTATATGGCTTGACGTTTTGACTTAACAAATGTAAAAAGACGGTTAAGCAGAAGCTGGCACTCGACCAAGTATATAAAGCTAGGGAGAAACGCTGAACGTTTAAGTTTGCTGTATGCCTTATTTTGCTGATTTTGTTAATTTTTAAGTATAGGAAGTTTCTAATGGCAACCGGTATCGTAAAATGGTTTAACGACGCTAAAGGTTTTGGTTTCATCACTCCTGATGAAGGTGGCGAAGATCTGTTCGCTCACTTCTCAGCGATCAACATGGAAGGTTTCAAAACCCTGAAAGAAGGCCAACGCGTATCTTTCGACGTAACCACCGGCCCTAAAGGCAAACAAGCTGCTAACATTCAGGCTGCTTAATTAAATGCACGGCTTATGCCGTAGAATGATGGCGGGATTGATTCCCCGCCATTTTTTATTGTCTATAAAAAATGGAATCCCTATGGCAGAAGACAAACAAAACGCCGCCTACGAAAACGCCCTGCGGCAGCTGGACGAACTCATCGCGCATCTGCGCAGCAGCGGGGAAGTCAGCTGCGCTGTGGCGGAACAAGAAGACCTGATGCTGATACGGCTTGCCGATTTGAAAATCGATTTGAGGCCAAGTGATGAAAAGGCGATAGCGGATATCGACCAGTTTTATCGTCGCCATTTAGGGGGCAAGTAAAAACAGTTTCAGGTTTTGGGAAATAAAAAATAAAACGGCACGCCTTGGCGTGCCGTTTTATTTTTGAGATTAAGGTTTGAGGTTGCTTGCCAGCAGCCATTCTTGAGCCTTTGTGGCATCATCGAAATATTTGGGGTGTTGGTTGGTCAAGAGGCTGGAGAGGCGCGCGCCGAGTTTGATCCAGATGTCGTCTGTAATGACGGCAACCCGGCCAAAGTCGTTTTCGTGTTGATTGAGGAATTTTATTTGTTCTACCGCCATATCGATGGTGAAGTCTTTCAGCATGGACAAATCCAAAAGTATGTCAGGCAGGTGGATTTTTTGTTTGTTTTCCAACAGGGCGGATTCGAGTTGGCGGAAGTCGTCCAGCGTAAACTCGTTGTACAACGCTACATTCAAACCATAAGACTGCTCTCGGATGGAAATCATCATGCTCTCCTTGTTTGAGGACGTTAATGTCCGGAAAACCATTTTTTAATCGCAACCGGCCGGATACCGCTCAATACGCCGCTTGCTACAATAATAATCATACCAAAGGTTTCCTGCCAAGTAACGCTATCTCCTAAAAACATTATGCCTGACAATGCGGAGAAAACGACAGTCAGGTAGGACAGTGAAGCGACAGTGAATTTGTTGCCGACTTTATAAGCGCGGGTCATGCAGAGTTGGGCGATGGTTGCGGACAGTCCGATACCTGCCAAGTAGGGTAATGCCTCGGCAGACAAGGAATGCCAGCCGGTCAGCGTCGCCCAAATCGACGACATAACGACGCCGGTTACCGACAGATAAAACACGACCCGCCAGCCCGGTTCGCCAAGCAGGGACAACTCGCGTACCTGTAAATACGCCCAGCCCGACATCGCTCCGCCAGCCAAGCCTGCTAATGCGGCAATTTCTTGTCCGCCTTTGAATGAAGGGTTTAGCAGTAGGATGACACCGATAAAGCCGAATACCAATATTGCCTGCGTATAAAATGCAATCCGTTCTTTTAAAATCAAAAATGAAAACACGGCCAAAAAAATCGACGAGGTGTAGCTTAAGGTTACGCCTGTTGCCAGCGGCAGATGGGTAACGGCATAAAACAGGCACAACATCGCAGCTGTGCCGATGACGCTGCGGTTGAGGTGGATTTTCCAATACCGCGTGGCAAATGTGTCTCCCCGCATTTTCGCTATGGAGGCAAGCATGACAGCTGCAAAACTCATGCGCCAGAAAACCAATTCGCCGCTGCTGAAGCCGAATTTTCCCGCTGCCGCTTTGATGCAGAGGTTCATGACGGTAAAACCGAGGGTGGCGATGATAATCCATGCGGAACCGAGCGGATCCTTATTCGCGGTTTGGTTCATTTTGATATTAACGGATAGGTTGGGCGTTCATTATAGTGATGTAGGAGTCTTTGGGGAATAAATATTCAAAAAGGTCGTCTGAAAAGTATATCTTGTTTTCAGACGACCTTTTGACGGATTAAAGAACATAGAAATAAATACAGAGAAACTGCGCTATGCTGCCGCCTAGAACGAATAGGTGCCAGATGCCGTGTCCGTGTTTGATTTTGGCATCATTAACAAACCAATAAATGCCTGCGCTGTATAAAATACCACCCAACGCCAGCCAAAACAGCCCGGCAAAGGGAAGGGTGCGTACCAGTGGCGATACGGCAACCAAAATCAGCCAACCCATAATGACGTAAATCATCATGGAGAGCAGCCGTTTTTCGCTTTTCCTGCCGATAGTCAGTTCTTGAATAATGCCGAAGAGTGCCAAGCCCCAGGATACGCCGAACAATGACCACCCCCAGCCGCCTTTAAGGGGTATCAGCGTAAACGGGGTATAGCTGCCCGCAATCAGCAGGTAAATCATGCAGTGGTCCACTTTTTGCAAAATCGCTTTGATTTTGGGCTGAGGAATGCTGTGGTAAAGCGTGGAGCCAAGATAGAGCAGGATCAGGCAGATGCCGTAGGTGAGTGCCGAAGCAAGTTGGTAGGGACCGTTTGCCTTGACTGTCATCAGCACTAATGCCGCCACTGCGAGCATCGAGCCTGCCAAATGGCTGTACGCATTGAAACGTTCACCGTGATACATAAGAGTAGTTCTCATTTCTTTAGGTGTAGAAAGTGTACGCGAAAGGCAAAGGCGGGGCTAGGATAAAAGGATAAAGATAAGTTAAGGTCGTCTGAAAAAACAAATCTTGGTTTCAGACGACCTTTTGATGTGTAGAGAGCCATTTGTGCTGGATTCGAATAGAAAAGAAACCGTATGTGCGATTACCTGTTGCCTCAGTTGGATTCACATCTTCAAGCAGAACAAAAGAAATAGGTTTTTGATTGAAAACTGTCTCAAAACCAAAAACAGAGGTCGTCTGAAAGCCGAAAACAGGTTTTCAGACGACCTCTTACTTTCCTTTAAATCCACCCATCACACCGATAATTGTTCCAACAAAGCCTGTTTCAACGATGACTGCGTTTTGGGGTTTTTCAAATCGGGGCTGAAAACGATGAAGCTGTCTTCGACGCGTTCGTCCAGCGTGGAGATTTTGGCGTAGCGCAGGCTGACGTTGTGGGCAAAGAAGACTTCCGCCATGTCGGCGAGCAGGAAGGGGCGGTTGACGGCGGTGATTTCGACGGAGTACCAGTCGGGGTAGTCTTCTTCGGGGGTGATGGTGATGCTTGGCGCAATCGGCATGTAGCGGCTGCGGCGGCTGATGCGGCGGCTGTGGCTTTGGGTTTCGGCAACGGTGTGTCCGTGGATAAAGCTGTTGAGTTCGGCTTCGAGCGCGCTTTGGATGTCGGGGTAGTCTTCGGGGGCGTGTTGCGAGGGGATTTGCACGATGAAAGTGTCGAGGATGTAGTCGTGTTCGGTAATAAAGGCACGGGCGGCAAGGATGTCGAAACCGTGGCGGCTGAAGATGCGGCACAGACGGGCGAACAGGCGCGGGCCGTTGGGCATGAAGACCATGACTTGAAAGCTGTCGCTCTTAGGCAGGATGCGGCTGCGGACGATGGGGGTTTCAAAGTCGTGTACGAGGTTTGCGGCGTGCCACAGGATTTCGCGGGACTGATGGCGGGCGAAATAGGCGGAACCGAGCGCGTTCCATAGTTTTTTCTGCTGTTTTTCGGGGACGGCGGCGCGGGTGAGCAACTCGGCGGCTTCTTGTTGGCGGCGGCCGAAGAGGGCGTGCGGATTGCCGCCGTTGCCTGCGAGGTAGCGTCCGGCGGCATGGAACAGGCTTTCCAACAGGCTGGCGCGCCATGCGTTCCACAGTTTGGGATTAGTGCCGCGGATGTCGGAAATGGTCAGAAGGTAGAGTGCGCTGAGGCGTTCGTGGGTTTGCACGCGTTTGCAGAAGGCATCGAGTACGTCGGGGTCTTGGATGTCTTCTTTTTGGGCGACGGTGGACATGAGTAGATGGTTTTCGACCAGCCAGGCGAGCAGGTCGCTTTCTTCTTCGGTCAGGAAGTGGTCGGCGGCAAATTGGCGCGCGTCTGCGATGCCTTGTATGGCATGGTCGCCGCCGCGTCCTTTGGCGATGTCGTGGAAGAAGGCGGCAAGATAAAGGATGTCTTGCTTTTCAAAGGACTGCATCAGCGCGGAGGCGTAGGGCAGCTCGTGGCTGTGCATGTCTAGGGCAAGGCGGCGGACGTTGCGGACGACGGCGAGAATGTGGTCGTCCACAGGATAGATGTGGAACAGGTCATGTTGGAGCAGGCCGACGATTTTTTCCCATGCGGGCAGATAGCGGCCCAATACGCCGTAGAGGTTGAGAAAGCGCAGAGTTTGGGTCAGTCCGTTGCCGCTGCGGAAAAAGCCGGCGAAGCGGCGGCGGTTTTCGGGATTTTGGTAGAAGCTGCGGTTGATTTTGCGCGTCGCGCCCCACCATGCGCGCAGGGTTTGCGGTTCGAGTGCGGTAATGTCGTTGCGCTGCTGCATGATTTCGACGATTTTGAAAATGTGTTCGGGTCGTCTGAAAAAAATATCGGTGTGCCGCGCGGCGATTTGGTTGTTCACTTGGATGTAGTCGTCGTCAATCCGCAGGGTAACGCGCATCGGCGTGGAGGAAACGCGGCTTTGCAGCATGGGCGTGAGGATGCCGCTCAGTTGTTTGACGGTTTTAATCGCGCGGTAAAACACACGCATTAGTTCTTCGCTTTGACGGCGGAGGTTCAAGCCTTGATAGCCCATGCTTTCGGCAACTTGTGGCTGTAAATCGAACAGCAGGCGGTCTTCGGCGCGCTTCGCGTTTAAATGCAGATGGATGCGGATGTGGGCGAGGCGGCGGTAGCCGTGCGAAAGCATACCGGCTTCGGTGCGCGTCAGAATACCTTGTTGTACCAACGCAGGAAGGTTAGCCGCCAAGCCTTGCGCTTTCGCTATCCAAAGCAGGGTATGGATGTCGCGCAGACCGCCAGGACAGCTTTTGATGTTCGGTTCCAATACCGCCCCCGAGCCTTGCGATTTGGCATGGCGGTGTTCCATCTCCACCAGTTTTGCTTCGATAAACGCCGCTACATTGCGTTGCGCGTTCATTTTTTCCGTCAATTCATCCGCTGTTTGGCGGTTGCCGAACAAAAACCTAGCCTCTAAAAACGCCGTATCTCCCGTAATATCATCGCGCACGCTTTCACACAGTTCGGCAACGCTGCCGCTTTTGACCGACGGCGCAAGTTTCATGTCCCACAAATCCTGTACAAAAGCCGCGATTTTCTCTTGAAGGTTGTCTGAAACGGTTTCAGACGACACGACCGCCAAATCCAAATCAGAATAAGGATACAGCTCGCCGCGCCCGAAGCCGCCGGTTGCCATCAGGCATAAACCGCTGTTTTGGAAATGTTTGTCCCAAAGTGCCGCCAGCAAGGTTTCGACTGCCGCCGTGTATTCCCTGAAAAATACCGATACGCGGTTGGCTTTCAAATAATGCGCTTCGGCGGCATCACGTTGCTGTTTGAAGGTTTCCAATGCTGAAGACAGGTTTGCAGACATTTTTTATTCTTTCGAGTTATGGAGGGCGTAAGGCTAAAGGTGGTTCGGCGGTCAAATATCGTTTTCAGACGACCTCTGCTGGGCAGCCGAGGGATTGGTCATCAGGTTTAGCAGCTGTTGCGGCGGCAACAGCAACTGATACGCCGCCACGCCCAAAGCCGTCGCCATCTTTTCAATATTCGACAACGCAATGTTCCAGCGTTTGCGCTCCACAGCTGATACATAAGTCCTGTCCAAACCGCATTGGCGCGCCAACTCTTCCTGAGACCAACCCTTATTCACGCGGAAAAACCGCATGTTGTACGCCAATACCGCCCGTAAATCTTGCTCGTCAGGCAGTTCGGCAGGCGGAGTCAATTTATTGCTCATGATTTTACTTTCGGATAAAAGTTTAAATAAAAGAATTTGCTGTTACGGATTTTACTTCACATAAAAGCCAAAAAAAGGGGTGGCAACAGCCACACCCAAACACACACACATCAAGAGGAAAGAGATAGAGAGTATTAAATCAAAGCAGATATTTCATCTACTTATCGGAAAATCTTTAAAGGACTTTGAGAAGTGTTGTCTCAGTTCCAATGTCAGCGATTATAAATGAAACTCAATTTGGAGCTTTGATTCAAATCAAGTCTGAAGGCTATTTATAAAATATATTTTTTAAATAGATTATTTTAATAATAATATAAAAACCGCACCATTCGGTGCGGTTTTTATTTCCACATAAGGAATTAGCGTTTTTTACCGGTAACGGTAGCAACCGCCAAGTTTTCGTTACGTTTCAGAGAAACGCTTTCTACACCTTCAGGCAATTGGATGTCAGACAGGTGAAGGATGTCGCCGGCAACAACTTTAGCGCAGTCCAGATCCAAGTATGCAGGGATGTTGGCAGGCAAAGCAACCACTTCAACAGTAGTATTCAACAGAGATACGCGACCGCCTTGCAGTTTAACGGCTTGAGAGCTTTCAGCGTTAACAATGTGCAGAGGAACGCGAATGCGTACAGGTTGGTCGGCTTTAACGGCTTGGAAGTCGATATGTTGAACTTCGCGACGGAACGGGTGCATTTGGAAATCGCGGACGATAACGTCTTTGGTTTCACCGTTCAGAGACAGTTTGATCAGTGCAGTGTGGAAAGATTCTTTTTCCAATGCGTAGAATACGGTTTTGTGATCCACAGCAATTGCAACGGGCTCTTGACCTTCACCGTACAAAATGCCGGGGATTTGGCCTTCGCGACGCAGGCGGCGGCTCGCACCAGTGCCTTGTGCTTCACGAACAGAGGCTTGAATTTCATAAGTCATGTTAAATACTCCAAATTAAATAAACTACCGTCATCGGCCGCGACCAGCTTAAGACGGCTTCGGGGTTATGGCAGCAACATGCTGCCTGTCATCACTTCTTCATTGAAAAGATATGAGACGGATTCTTCATTGCTGATGCGGCGGACCGTTTCAGCCAAAAGACCGGCAATCGTCACTTGACGGATACGGTCGCATTGTTTGGCCGCTTCAGACAGAGGGATGGTATCGGTAACGACAACTTGGTCAATTTCAGACGAGGCGATACGGCTGACTGCCTCTCCTGAGAATACGGCATGGCTGGCATAAGCCAAGACTCGCTCCGCTCCGCGCTCTTTCAAAGCGACGGCGGCTTTACACAGCGTATTCGCAGTGTCAATCATGTCATCGACAATCAGACAGGTACGACCTTGGATGTCGCCAATAATGTTCATTACTTCCGCCACATTGGCTTTTGGGCGGCGTTTGTCAATAATTGCCAAATCAGCATTTAATGATTTTGCCACAGCACGGGCGCGGACTACGCCACCGATATCCGGGCTGACTACGGTCAGGTTTTCAATCCGCTGCTGTTTGATGTCATTCAACAGAATAGGAGTGGCATAGATATTGTCGACAGGAATATCAAAGAAGCCCTGAATTTGGTCAGCATGCAGATCAACAGTTAAAACGCGGTCGATACCTGCCGAATACAACATATTCGCCACCAGTTTGGCGGAAATCGGAACGCGTACAGAACGCGGGCGGCGATCTTGGCGGGCATAGCCGAAATAGGGAATTGCTGCGGTAATACGACCTGCTGAAGCGCGCTTCAGCGCATCCGCCATAGTCAGGATTTCCATCAGGTTGTCGTTAGTTGGAGCGCAAGTAGGCTGCAGGATGAAAACATCACGACCACGAACGTTTTCCATCAATTCGACAGCAATTTCGCCGTCTGAAAATTTGGATACCGTTGCCTCGCCTAATGAAATATCCAAGTGTTTGACAACACGTTGTGCCAATTCCGGATTTGCGTTGCCGGTAAATACCATCAAACTGTCGTATGCGGCCATATCTTCACCTGTTTTTATGTTTAACTTCCGCTCAGAAAACGTCATGCTTCCCTCTGCTTTATGTCCAAGACATTATGGGTGTTATTATACGCATAATGACCGGCATAGTGAATTAAATTTGCGGCGTTGCATTACCGTTCCGTCTTTTTTCGCCCCAAATTTATCACGACAAAACAAAGTTTTTCAGCGTTGTCATTGATTCTCAACATAAAAGAGCGTGTAAGGAAACTTACACGCTCTTATTTGGCTGGGGAGGAAGGATTCGAACCTTCGCATGCTGGAATCAAAATCCAGTGTCTTAACCGCTTGACGACTCCCCAATAAAGGGTGCTGGCTGGGGAGGAAGGATTCGAACCTTCGCATGCTGGAATCAAAATCCAGTGTCTTAACCGCTTGACGACTCCCCAACAAAGGGATTTGGCTGGGGAGGAAGGATTCGAACCTTCGCATGCTGGAATCAAAATCCAGTGTCTTAACCGCTTGACGACTCCCCAACTTTATCAAATCATTTGAAACAATGGATGAATGTCTAAACCTTCAACACAATATGCTTCATATGATTGTGAAACTTGTTGGTATATATTGTCTGCTTCTTGCCGACTATCCGTAGAGAGAAATATACACGCCCCAGATCCTGTCATTAGCGCAGAACCATATTCGGATAATTCACAATAAGCTTTCCAAACCTCAAGATATTCCTGAAAAACAACAGCCTGCATATCATTTCTAAACGGCTGCAAAGATTGGAAAGTCGGCATTATGCTTGGTTTGGAATTTCGTGTCAAGTTCTCATGCGAGAAAATTTTGGGAGTGGAAACATGGGCCTTGGGTTTGATGACGACATACCATTGCTTCGGTATGTCGATAGGGGATAATTGCTCGCCTATACCTTTGGCAAAGGCATTTTTGCCGAAAAGGAAGAAGGGAATATCTGCACCCAGAGTCGCACTTAAATCAATTAACTGCTGGCGGGATAATCCGCATTCCCACCAATGGTTCAATACGGTGAGTACGGTTGCCGCATCCGAACTGCCACCTCCCAAGCCGGCGCCTGTCGGGATTTTTTTATCCAACCAAATTTCAACACCTGATTTTGAGTTAGTGTGTTTTTGCAGTAAAGATGCGGCACGGTATGCCAGGTCTTGTTCCGGTGGAATACCGCCTGTCGGTGTGTGGAGTATGATAAGGTCGTCTGAACGTGGTTTCAGATAAACGGTATCACATAAGTCAATCAGGCAGAAAATGCTTTCTAGGTTGTGGTAGCCGTCTGCGCGTTTCCCGGTGATTCTGAGATCCAGATTGAGTTTGGCAGGAGCCGGGAAGGCTTGTGCTTCGTTTGGAATCATTTTGTTTACGGTTGTCTGGCGAGATGTTTATTTTCTGGCGGCACATTGGGTTTGGGTGTTGCCCTCGGGATGATCGTCGAGGTTGTCGAATGCCAAGCGCAGAGTGAGTTTCGGGCTTTCCAATAGGAGGGTTTTGGGTTTGCCGTTGCTGTTGAATGTGCGGGAAATTGTCCAGTCGAATTGTTGCAGGCGGCTGTCCGGGAGCAGTTGGTATGGTGCGCCGGCTACACGTTTTCCGCTTGCCCAAATGTGCAGATATTGGATAGGGAGTTCGAATCCCAATAGGCGGTTGCTGAGTTCTTGTGCGGTAGCGGCTTCATATGTACGGCCTTTGTTGTCGACGGCCAATACGCCTTGATTATCTTGACACAACTGCCCCACGGTACTGCCGATCGGGGTGTTGATGTTGATGGTTTGAACTTGGTTTTGGTATGTCCAATCGAAGTTGGCGTAAGAGCCTTTGCCTTCGAGTTTGACGGCGATTCGCCCTTCGGCGGAAAAATCGTTGACTGTTTCAGCCGGTTGCCAACCATTTTGCTGCGGGAGCTCGGGGCGGGCGCAGGCGGTGATGAGGAGGGTTAGGGCGGCTGCGGATAATATATTGGTCTGTTTCATGATAAATCCTGTGCAGGGGAAGGGTCGTCTGAAAAGTTTTCAGACGACCTGTTTTTTATTTTGTTTTGGCGGAGGGGTGTTTTTTGCGCGGGGGAACGGGAATATTGAATCGGCGCATGGTTTCTTTCAATAAACCGATGTCGCCTTCTTGTTTCAAACCTTCGTTCCAAACGGCTTTGGCATCTTCGTGCTTGCCGAGCTTCCACAAGACTTCACCCAAATGGGAGGCGACTTCGGCGTCGGGATATTGCTCGAAGGCGTATTGCAGGTAGGGCAAGGCGGTTTCGGCATCGCCTTTCAGATAATATGCCCAACCGAGGCTGTCGTTGATGGCGGGGTTTTCCGGATCAACCTGATACGCGGCCTGAATCAGTTTGAATGCTTCGTTTAAATCATATTTCGGGGAAGAAAGCATGATATAGCCTAGTGCGTTCATGCCGCCGGTGCTGTCGGGGGATATTTCCAACTGGCGGCGAAGGTCGGCAATGGCTTTGTCGCGCTCTCCAATTTTGTCGTAAACCATGGCGCGTTGGTAGAGGATGTCGGGCAGCAGTTGGTTGGCATCAGGCTGTTTGGAAGCTTTTGCCATAAGTGTATTCAGCTCTGATAGTGCTTTCTTAGGGTTGTCGTGTTTGGCGATGGCAAACAGGGAAACACGTTGCAATTCGCGCGCACCGAAAAAGCGTCCTTGCTGCTCGGGCAGTTTGAGCGCACGTTGTGCCAATTCCCACGCGGCTTTGCCGTTGCCTTGTTCGGCTTCGAGCGAGGCGCTGAGAACGGTTTTGTCGAAAATGTAATCCGCAGAATTGATTTTGCCGAGCCATTGTTTGGCCTTGACGTAATCTTTGGCATCGGCATAAGTCATGGCGCCGATCAGGGCGGCACGGCTTTGTTGTTGGCTTGTGCCGGATTGGTAGGCTTTTTCGAGGTAATGGTTGACAACGGATAAGTCATCTTTACGGCTGGAGGATAGTATCGCAGCCTGGATAAACAAATCGGGCGAGGGGTTGTCTTCCAGTAACGTTTTCAGACGACCGTATGCCTTGTCGGGACGGTGGTTGGCAACCAGGTTGGTGATTTCAAGCTCCTGCCATACGGATGACAGTTTGCGCGTGTCGGTTTGTTCGAAGAATCCGTTGAGGATTTCCGGACTGCGTTGCGCCATCAGGCGCAAGGTGAGCATGGTCGGGGGCAGGATTTCAGAATCCAGTTTGGCGAGTCTTTGCAGGGCGGCAATGGCATTTTTTTTCTTGCCATCGTATGCGCTGTAAATGGCATCTGCAATCGCCGCTTCAGGCATTTCAGGGTATTTGAGTGTTTCTTTATGAACTTGTGCCGAGGCCTTTTCCGCTAAATCAGGCTGCTGGACGGCGGTTTGGGCCAGAAGCAGGAAAATACGGCGGTTTTGTTCTTCGGTAGCGCCTGCAAGGACTTCATCCAAGCCGCTGAGGCGTTTGTCGTTTTTTCCGATTAGAAGGTCGCGCAGCCAGGTCATGCGTTTTTGCGCTGCACCCGGAACAGGTTCGATTTCCCGCCATTTTTGATAAATCAGCTCGGCCTGTTCGAATGCATTGAGTGAAACCGCCATTTCCAATGCGCGTTCTGCTACGTCGGGTGATTTTGTGCGGTCGAGCATATGCATATAGGTACCCAAGGCCATACCGGCATCCCCTTTTTGCAAAGCCATTTCGCCGCCTAAAAGCGTGAAAATTTTCCAAGCGCGATCGTTTGCAGCAATCAAGCGCTCTTGTTCGGCGAGCCTTGCTTCAGGCGTACGGCGGTTTTTTTTCTGAATGGTCTGGGATTGGATTTTGACTTCTGGTGCAGATTCTTGCTTGGCGGCAATGGTTTGGGCAGAAAACAGCAGTATGACGGCTGCTGCCAGTGTGCGGATATGGGACGGAGACAAAAACATGATAAGCCTTTATTCAAAAAAACGGACTGAAGCGCAGATAATCCGTCGTGAAAACAGCCGATACTTTATCACAAGCGCTTGTCTTTGTAGATTCGTGAGCTTTAAGCAACCGTAAACCTAATGTAATATTCTTTTTTCAGACGACCTATCAATCATTGTTTTCGGAGTCTGTATATGGAGATGAGGCAGACCGATCTTGTGGATTTTTTCGGGCAGGCATTTCGTTATGCCAGCATAGCGCAAGAGGAACGAAACCGTTTTGTCCGGCAGGAAGGTAAAACAGCCGCCGTTTTGCTGGCAGTCGTTCGGCGGGAAGGGCAGTGGCAAATTTTGCTGACGCGTCGCGCCGATACCCTGCGCCACCATACCGGGCAGATTGCTTTTGCCGGAGGAAGGTCAGACGAAGGGGATAAAGACTTTATTGTGACAGCATTGCGTGAAACTGAAGAGGAGACGGGGATTGCACCGCATTTTTGGCAGGTTTTTCCACTGTTGCCGCCTTATTACACGCCGTCCGGTTATGAAGTACATCCGGTTTTGGCACTCTGTCCGGAAAATCCGCCAACTTGTGCCAATAGTGGGGAAGTGGCTGAAATCTTTTACTTGCCATTGGATTTCGCACTGGATATGGGCAACTATGGCAGCCGCAGCTTCATTCATGAAGGCAATATGATTGCTACGCCTGTTTTGCCGTATTTGCATTACGATATTTGGGGATTGACTGCGCTGATATTGTATGGGTTAGCAGAACGTTACCGGTATTATTGTGCCGGTCAGAATGGTGTAGAGTGAAAATACGGATACAGGATTTTGCTGTGCTTTACGGTTGAGGTTGTTACAGTGAAATTATGTCATGTTACAATTAACACATTGATGATTATTACAAAATCATTTTTGATAATGTGGTCTGGGAATGAAGCCGATGAATTATTGTACTCCCCCGGATAGCTGGATACTTTGAAATATAAAGTAAGAGGAAAATTTATGAAACCGATTAAAAAAGCCGTTTTCCCCGTAGCCGGTATGGGTACGCGCTTTTTGCCTGCCACCAAAGCCAGTCCGAAAGAAATGCTGCCTATCGTCGACAAGCCGTTGATTCAATACGCGGTAGAAGAAGCAGTAGAAGCCGGTTGCACAGAAATGGTGTTCATTACAGGCCGCAACAAACGCAGTATCGAAGACCATTTCGACAAAGCCTACGAGCTGGAAACCGAGCTGGAAATGCGTCAAAAAGACAAACTGCTGGAACACGTTAAAGACATTCTGCCTTCTAACATTACCTGCCTTTACATTCGTCAAGCCGAGGCTTTGGGTTTAGGACACGCCGTATTGTGCGCCCGTGCCGCAGTGGGCGACGAACCCTTTGCCGTTATTCTCGCCGACGACCTGATTGACGCGCCCAAAGGCGCACTGAAGCAAATGGTCGATATCTACAATCAAAGCGGCAACAGCGTTTTGGGCGTGGAAACCGTCGATCCGTCGCAAACCGGTTCTTATGGCATTGTAGAAGTGGAAAAATTAAACAGCTTTCAACGGATTACCAATATTGTAGAGAAACCGAAGCCCGAAGAAGCGCCGTCCAATCTTGCCGTTGTCGGCCGTTATATCCTGACCCCTCGCATTTTCAGTCTTCTGGAAAACCTGCCGCGCGGCGCAGGAAACGAAATCCAACTGACCGACGGCATTGCCCGCTTGTTGGATCACGAGTTCGTTCTCGCCCATGCCTTCGACGGCAAACGCTACGATTGCGGCAGCAAACTGGGTTATCTGGAAGCTACCGTCGCCTACGGCTTGAAACATCCGGAAACCGGTGCGCAGTTCCGCGAACTCTTAAAACAATATTCTTAAGCCTGATCTAGTCTTGAAAAGATAAGGTCGTCTGAAAGAGTCTCTTGATTTCTTTTCAGACGACCTTTCCTATTGCAGTGATATAATCCGTTTTCTCTTTTAAATTCAGACATATTATGGACAATACATCCGAAGAAACCATGCGACTTTCCAAGCGTATGGCGCAATTGGGCTTATGCTCGCGCCGCGAGGCAGACAGCTACATCGAGCAAGGCTGGGTCAAGGTCAACGGGCAAACCGCCGTACTCGGTCAGAAAGTAACCGAACGCGACCGCATCGACCTCAACCGGCAGGCGCATGAAAAACAGGCGGAGCGCGTTACCATCCTGCTCAACAAGCCCGTCGGCTACGTCAGCGCGCAGGCGGAAAAAGGCTATAAATCCGCCGCCGAGCTGATTACCGCCGACAACCGTTGGGAAGGGGACGACAGCCGTATCCCCTTCAGCGAAAAACACAAATTCGGCTTGGCGCCCGCCGGTAGGCTGGACATCGATTCCGTCGGGTTGCTGGTGTTGACGCAGGACGGCCGCATCGCCAAGCAGCTTATTGGCGAAAACAGCGGCAGCGAAAAAGAATATTTGGTACGCGTGCGCGGCAAATTGGACGAAAAAGGACTTGCCTTGCTCAACCACGGATTGAGTTTGGACGGAGAGAAACTGCGTCCCGCCAAAGTAGAATGGCAAAACGAAGACCAGTTGCGTTTCGTGTTGAAACAAGGCAAAAAGCGGCAAATCCGCCGTATGTGCGAACTCGTCGGTTTGCGCGTCGTCGGGCTGAAGCGGATTCGGATGGGTAAAGTCAAACTGGGCAAACTGCCGCCCGGCAAATGGCGTTATCTGCGGGCGGATGAATCGTTTTAAATGTCGTAAGCCTGATGTTTGCAGTAAGATAAGGTCGTCTGAAAACTGGTAGGCTGCATTTCAGACGACCTTATTCTTGGGGATGCCAATTATTTATTTTGTAATAAAGGAGGAACTTTTCGTATTAAATGGGAGATTTGGGTAAGTTGGGTGTGTAGTAGAGAATTGGTATTTTAAATTGGTTTCTTATTGATTTTTAAGTATTTTATTTTAGATGTTTGCACTGCGTTTTCTAGATTCATTTTCAGTATCTCAAATGGCATCCTGTTTAATTTTTCGTCATAAATGTTTAAATTTAATCATCATTCTTGAAAATTAGCTTATAATAGGCAAGTTTCCGTTGAAACAGTTACAAAAATTTTAATAAGGTAACGGCAAAGTCTGAAAAGGGATGCGAGGTTTGTCCGGGTTTGCCATAGAATTTAAATTACCTACATGAAGATAAGACGTTTTCTCCTACATTTTCTCAACCGCCACGCCGTTGCCCGCATTTTGGTATACGGCAAGCTGATGCGCATCGACAAGCCCATTGGCACGTTGTTGCTGCTTTGGCCGACCTATTGGGCGTTATGGGTTGCTTCGGAAGGTCTTCCGCAAGCGGATATTTTTTGGGCGTTTACCGCCGGTACATTCTTTATGCGCAGCGCAGGCTGCGTGATCAACGACTTTGCCGACCGCAATTTTGACGGCTCGGTCGAGCGCACGAAAAACCGCCCCTTTGCACGCGGGCTGGTTTCCAAAACCGAAGCGATTTTGCTGACGATCATTCTCTGCTTACTCGCCGCCCTCTGCATGACGCCGCTGAACCTGTTAACTTGGGTGATGAGCGTTCCCGCGCTGTTTCTGGCGATGACTTATCCTTTTACCAAACGGTTTTTCCCGCTGCCGCAGTTTTATTTGGGACTGGCGTTTTCTTTCGGGATTCCGATGGCGTTTGCCGCCGTCCGCAGCGGCGTACCTTCTACGGCGTGGCTGATGTTTACCGCCAATGCTTTGTGGACGCTTGCCTACGACACGATTTATGCGATGGCGGACAAGGAAGACGATTTGAAAATCGGGATTAAAACTTCGGCAATCACGTTCGGTGATCACGATATTTCCGCTTCCATGCTCTGCCATTTTTGGTTTACCGCTCTGATGGCGGTGTTGGGTGTAAAAATCGGCGCGACATGGCCGTATTGGATCATGCTGCCTGCGGTGGCGTGGCTGCAAATCGGTCAATACCATGCCATCAAAACCCGCGACCGCCAGACTTGTTTTAAAGTGTTTTTGGATAACAACCATATCGGTCTGCTCTGGTTCTTGGGTTTGTCAGGGCATTATTTGTGGACTGTGGCTGCTACGCGGTTGTAAGGCAATAGGATGGATGAAACGTCGTCTGAAAAGGGTTTCAGACGACGTTTTGCTTTTTGGGGAAGGGCGGATTGATGGATGGCGGCGGGGTTTTATCTGGTATCCAAACCCGCCGTAAACCATTTGCCGCCGTTTTCAGACGACCTTGTGTATGGGTTAAGAAATATCAAAGAAGCAGCGTTTCTTGTTAGCAATCTGAGTGTAAATTGCGTGTTCAGGATTGAGGTTTGTACAGACAGTCGGTACAATTCCATTTCATTTTGCCACATCAAAAGAGATTTCTATGAGCCTTATCGGCGAAATTTTGCCTTTGTCCCATATCGTTTTAGACTTGGAAGTCGGCAGCAAAAAACGCTTGTTTGAAGAAGCGGGCCTGCTGCTTGAACATGAAGCAGAATTACCTCACGGCGATGTCTTCGACTGCCTGTTTGCCCGCGAAAAGCTGGGTTCGACCGGCTTGGGACAGGGCGTCGCCATCCCGCACGGCCGTCATGCCTGCGTGAAAAAAGCCACCGGCGCGTTTATCCGCACGAAAGAACCGGTCGCTTTCGATGCGCCCGACGGCAAACCCGTATCCCTGATTTTCACTTTGTTGGTGCCGGAAAATGCGACCGGCGAGCATTTGGAAGTCTTGTCCAAACTGGCGGGCAGGTTCTCGCAAAAAGCCGTCCGTGAAGCCTTGATGTCCGCAACCTCTGCCGAGGAGGTGCGCAAACTTCTGGCAGAAGAGTAAAGAATGCCCAGTATATCCGTCCGCCGCCTGTTTTCCGACAATCAGCACAAGCTCCAACTTGCTTGGGCGGCAGGCAATTCGGGTGCGGACAACCGCATCGGAGTAGAGGCCGACAAACCCGTTTTGGCGTTGGTCGGCCATTTGAATTTTATCCATCCCAATCAAATCCAAGTCGTCGGTGTTGCCGAAGCCGAATATCTCAAACGCCTCGAATCGGGTGAATTGAATTACGATTTCGGTGAACTCTTCGATATCCCCATGTCGCTGGTCATCGTTGCCAACGGTCTGGCGGTTTCGCCCAAATTGCGCGACTACTGCCATAAAAACGACATCCCGCTGCTGACCTCCAAGCTCGAAAGCCCGTATTTGATGGACGTGTTGCGGATTTATCTGCAACGCACGCTGGCAACTTCCATCGTCAAACACGGCGTATTCCTCGATGTATTTGAAGTCGGCGTGTTGATTACCGGTCATTCCGGCTTGGGTAAAAGCGAATTGGCGTTGGAATTGATTTCGCGCGGACACAGCCTGATCGCCGATGATGCGGTCGAGCTTTTCCGTACCGGCCCCGAAACGCTCGAAGGCCGCTGCCCGCCGATGTTGCGTGATTTCCTTGAAGTGCGCGGTTTGGGCATACTCAACATCCGCCACATTTTCGGCGAAACCTCCATCCGTCCGAAAAAAATCCTCCAATTGATTATCAACCTGGTCGCTGCCGACGACGATTATATGAAGCAGCTCGACCGCTTGAGCATACGCACGGAAACCGAGTCCATCCTCAACGTCAACGTCCGTTCCGTCACCCTGCCTGTCGCCGTGGGCCGCAACCTTGCCGTATTGGTTGAAGCGGCAGTGCGCAACTACATCCTCCAGTTGCGCGGCAAAGACAGTACCAAAGAATTCCTCGAACGCCATCAAACACAACTCAAAGAAAACGAACAAAACCATGAAAATCGTCCTGATTAGCGGATTGTCCGGCTCGGGCAAGTCCGTTGCCCTCAAACAGCTTGAAGACCTCGGCTATTTCTGCGTGGACAACCTGCCGCTGGAAATGCTGCCTTCGCTGGTGCTGCACCATATCGAGCGCGCCGATGAAACCAAACTCGGCGTGAGCGTCGATGTCCGCTCCGGCATCAACATTCAGGAAGCGCAGGAGCAAATCCAATACCTGCGCGATGAAGGCCATCAGGTCGAAGTATTGTTTGTGGAGGCAGAAGAAAGCGTGCTGGTGCGCCGTTTTTCCGAAACGCGGCGCGGCCATCCGCTGTCGGGACTGAACCTTACCCTGCTGGAAAGCCTGCAAAAAGAGCGCGAATGGCTGTTCCCGCTCAAAGACATCGCCTACTGCATCGATACATCCAAAATGAACGCGCAGCAGCTGCGTTACGCCGTTCAACAATGGCTCAACATCGAGCGCAGGGGGCTTTTGGTTATCCTCGAGTCTTTCGGCTTCAAATACGGCGTGCCGAACAACGCCGATTTCATGTTCGATATGCGCAGCCTGCCCAATCCCTATTACGATCCCGAGCTGCGCCCCTACACCGGCATGGATGCCCCCATTCAAGCGTATCTCGACCAGCAGCCCCTGGTGCAGGAAATGGTGGACGACATCGACCACTTTATGAACCACTGGCTCCCGCGCCTGCAAAAAGAAAGCCGCAGCTACGTTACCATCGCCATCGGCTGTACCGGCGGGCAACACCGTTCCGTCTATGTCGTCGAAAAACTCGCCCAACGCCTGCAAGGACATTACGAACTGCTGGTCCGCCACAGACAGGCGCAAAACCTGTCCGGACGCTGATTCCCCTTTTCAGACGACCTTTTCGATATTTAGTGGATTAAATTTAAATCAGGACAAGGCGACGAAGCCGCAGACAGTACAGATAGTACGGTAAGGCGAGGCAACGCCGTACTGGTTTAAAGTTTAATCCACTATAAAAGGAGAAACCCATGAAACACATCCTCACCCTCGCACTCGCCGGCACACTCGCCGCCTGCGCCACCGAAGTCCCCGCCTACCGCTGGCACCGTACCGGCGCAAGCGAATCCGACGTTTCCCGCCAAATCAACGTTTGCAAATCACAAGCGCAACACGACGCCAAACACGGACGCGAATCCAAATCCCTTGAACAATGTATGGACGAAGCCGGCTACTACCGCTACGAACACGGCAACCTCTAAACCTTGAGCGCCCCAAACCAAAAGGTCGTCTGAAAAACCGCGAAGGCTTTCAGACGACCTTTGCACAGAAAACGGACAAACCTCAGGTCGTCTGAAAACACCGCCGAACCACTTTTCAGACGACCCCACCGCAAATCAGACAGAAAGAAAAAGAACATGGCAATCCAATGGTTTCCCGGCCACATGAACAAAGTAAAAAAAGCCATCGCCGAACGCATCAAAAGCGTCGATATGGTGATTGAAATGCTGGACGCGCGTATGCCCGCCTCCAGCGAAAACCCCCTGCTTGCCCAGCTTTCCAAAGGCAAGCCCAAACTCAAAATCCTCAACAAACAAGACCTTGCCGACCCCGAACGCACCAAAATCTGGCTCGAACACTACAACAGCCGCCCCGATACCCGCGCCATCGCCCTCGATTCCTCCGAAATCGGCGTGCACGGCAAAATCACCCAAGCCTGCCGCGCCATGATTCCCCACCGCCAAGGCATAGAAAAACCCCTGCGCGTCCTCATCTGCGGCATCCCCAACGTCGGCAAATCCACCCTCATCAACGGCATGATAGGCAAAAAATCCGCCAAAACCGGCAACGAACCCGGTATTACCAAAGCCGAACAACGCCTCTTCCTCGCCGACGACTTCTGGCTCTACGACACCCCCGGAATGCTGTGGCCGAAAATCATCGTCGAAGAAGGCGGCTACAACCTCGCCGCCGGCGGCGCAGTCGGACGCAACGCGCTGGATGAAGAAGAAGTCGCCCTCGAACTCTTAGACTACCTCCGCCGCCACTACCTCCCCATGTTGCAAGAACGCTACCAAGCCGACAAAGACCCCAGCAGCCACTGGGACGACAACTCATGGCTCGAATGGATAGCCAAAAAACGCGGCGCAGTCCTCAGCGGCGGACGGGTCAACTACCAAAAAGCCGCTGAAAACATCCTCACTGACTTCCGCGAAGGCAAAATCGGCAGAATCACCCTCGAAACACCGAACCAATGGGAAACATGGCTCAAAAAAGCCCGCCAAAAAGAAGCCGAACTCAAAGCCGTGCGCGAAGCCAGAAAGGCAGAACGCAAAGGGCAGAAGCCTGTGGACGAGTAGGGCGGTATGGTGGGCTAAAATAGAAAATATCCGTGTCTCCATTTCCGCATAGGAATGAATTCAAGCATCGAACGCTATATAATTTGCTACAAAAAGGTCGTCTGAAACCCGAAACTTATTTTCAGACGACCTGTTCCAAAGATTCACAATCAACAAGAAAACCAAAAAATGACCGAAACCCAATCCCTAGAACTCGCCAAAGAATTGATTTCCCGCCCGTCCGTTACCCCTGACGACCGAGATTGCCAAAAACTGCTTGCCGAACGCCTGCACAAAATCGGTTTTGCGGCTGAAGAACTCCATTTCGGCGACACCAAAAACATCTGGTTGCGACGCGGCACGAAAGCTCCCGTCGTCTGTTTTGCAGGGCATACCGACGTCGTGCCGACAGGTCCTGTTGAAAAATGGGATTCGCCCCCGTTCGAGCCGACCGAGCGCGACGGAAGATTATACGGGCGCGGCGCGGCGGACATGAAAACCAGCATCGCCTGCTTCGTTACTGCCTGCGAACGCTTTATTGCCGAACATCCCGATCACCAAGGCAGCATTGCGCTTCTGATTACTTCCGACGAAGAGGGCGATGCGCTGGATGGTACGACCAAAGTCGTCGATGTGTTGAAAGCGCGCGACGAGCTTATCGACTATTGCATCGTCGGCGAACCGACCGCCGTGGACAAATTGGGCGATATGATTAAAAATGGCCGGCGCGGCTCGCTGTCGGGCAACCTGACCGTCAAAGGTAAGCAAGGACATATTGCCTATCCGCATTTGGCAATCAATCCCGTACATACTTTTGCCCCGGCGCTGCAAGAGCTGACGCAGGAAGTCTGGGACGAAGGCAACGAATACTTCCCGCCGACCAGCTTTCAAATTTCCAATATCAACGGCGGCACAGGCGCGACCAACGTCATTCCGGGCGAGCTGAACGTCAAATTCAATTTCCGCTTCTCCACCGAGTCCACCGAAGCAGGGCTGAAACAACGCGTTCACGCCATTTTGGACAAACACGGCGTGCAATACGATTTGCAATGGTCGTGTTCGGGACAGCCCTTCCTCACCCACGCGGGCAAACTGACCGACGTGGCACGCGCCGCCATCGCCGAAACCTGCGGCGTAGAGACCGAATTGTCCACCACCGGCGGCACTTCTGACGGACGCTTCATTAAAGCCATTGCGAAAGAACTCATTGAATTAGGCCCGTCCAATGCCACCATCCACCAAATCAACGAAAACGTGCGGCTGGACGATATTCCGAAGCTGTCAGCGGTGTATGAGGGGATATTGGCGCGGTTGTTGGCTGAAAAGGTCGTCTGAAAAGAAGATGGGCTATCGGATATGGGTGTCCGACAAGTTGATTAGACCTAACGTGAGTTCGAGATAACGCATTGAT
>NZ_KV812096.1:118567-122900 GCF_001813335.1 Neisseria sp. HMSC055H02
ACGTGAGTTCGAGATAACGCATTGATTTTTTATGTGGATCGATTTATTTGAATAGCAATCCATTCCCTCTCCCGTGGGAGAGGGTTAGGGAGAGGACATTGGACGGCAACGGAAATATTGTCTGTATCTGCCCCGTTTTACCCTCTCCCCGACCCTCCCCCACAGGGGAGGGAGCCAAGTTGCAGGCACGCCGACGGAATTTCGCTTCGCATTAACTGCCTTATTTCGAACGCATGTCAAACTTAAATTTGCAAGGCCGTCTGAAAAGCAGATTGCTTGTCGGATATGGATGTCCGACAATTTGATTAGGCCTAACGTGAGTTCGAGATAACGCATTGATTTTTATGTAGAACGATTTATTTGAACGGCAATCCATTCCCTCTCCCGTGGGAGAGGGTTAGGGAGAGGACATTGGACGGCAACGGAAATATTGTCTGTATCTGCCCCGTTTTACCCTCTCCCCAACCCTCCCCCGCAGGGGAGGGAGCCAAGTTGCAGGTACGCCGACGGAATATGGTTGAAACCCGGCCTTTCAGGGCAGTAGAATTTTGGTTTATTTTTTGGGAAGTAACCCCTTCCAAATCAGGGTAAACAGGGCTGCGCCTTATGTGCAGCCCTGTGTGTTGAAACATTGAGGAATATAACCGTGCCGTCAAATTACTTTCATACGCGTGAACGATTGGGTGCTTTAGGCGGCATCGTGCAACATCATACCGCCTTGTACCGCAGTGTGGCGGTACATGAACCGACCGTGGTTATCGTGCGGCGCGGATGCAAGAAGCTGCGGTGGGCGGGGCGCGAATTGAGGATTGCGGCGGGTGAAGCGGTCGCGTTGGCAGGCGGGCAGACGTTTGACGTCATCAATATTCCCGATTCAGACGACCTCTATCAGGCGCAATGGATTGCTTTCGAACAGGAAGCCATAGAAAGGTTTGCCGCACAATACGGGACGGCGCAGGCAGTGTGCGATGCGGTGAAGCTGCCGCACCCCGGGCGGATGAGCGCGGCGTTTGATTATGCGGCTGCGGTGCTGGCGGATGAAGAAGTGCCGCACAATGCGGCGGAGGCCGCGCTTTGCGGCGTGTTGGCGTGGTTGCAGCATGACGGCATCGGTTTTGCCGTGTACGAAGGCGTCAACCTGATGCGGCAAATCCGCAAACTGATTACCGCCGATATGGCTGCGGACTGGTCATCGGCGATGTTGGCGCAGCGGCTTAATTGCAGCGAGGCTGCATTGCGGCGGCGGTTGGCGCGGCAGGACACGAATTTCCGTACGCTGCTGACGGATGTACGCATGATGCGCGCGCTGACGCTGTTGCAGGTTACGCAATGGCCGGTGGCGCAGATTGCCGGCGCGGTCGGCTATGACTGTCCGTCCCGTTTCAGCGCGCGCTTCAAAGAGCGGTTCGGTTGCGTGCCGTCGGCGGTCCGCTCGGAAGCGGAGCCGGCGGCATATCGGCGCACGGGGCAGGTCAGCGTCGGTGTTCGACCGTGAATTTCGCTTCGCCCAAGCTGTTTGCCTTAGTAAAGAAACCGACCAGCGCGGGTGTGGATTCGGCGGTGATGTTCGGCAGCTTGGCGACTTTCAGCGCGGTGAGCGTGAATTCGTAGCGGTGTTTCCTGCCTTCGGGAGGACACGCGCCGCCGTAGCCCGGAGTGCCGAAGTCTGTGCGGGTTTGCAGCGCGCCTTTGGGCAGTCTGCCGCCTTGCGCGGTAATGCCTGCGGGCAGGCGGCGGACATCGGCGGGAATGTCGGCGACCACCCAGTGCATCCAGCCCAGGCCGGTCGGCGCGTCTTTATCGTAAACGGTCAGGACGAAACTTTTTGTCCCTGCGGGCGGATTTTTCCACGACAGCGCGGGCGAAGCATTGCCGCCCGAACAGCCAAAGCCGTAAGGCGCGCTCAAAAGCTGGTTTTGCGTGAAGCCGCCGTCTTTGGACGGGTTGTTGAATTGCAGCGTGAATGCGCCCTCGGCAAAGGCAGCGGTTGAAAAAGCCAGCAGTACTGCGGAGAGGATGCGGGTTTGCATAGATGATTCCTTTGCTTGATGAATAAGTGGATTCATTATAGGCTGTCAACGGCGGCAGGAATGTGCCGAAACGGTTGGATGATGTGCCGAAATGCGCAAATGCAAAAATCGTGGTTTCAGACGACCCTTTGCAGGTCGTCTGAAGTCTTTAATTCCTTTCCCTGAGGCTTTAGAAATATCGAATATTTAGGAATTGCCGCAACCCAACCCTCAAGATTTCCGTCGTAGCCCGTTCCTGCATCGGCGTGCGGGAATGGCGAAAATTGGGGATTTTGCCGTCCAATCCATGATAGAGATACGGAGCAAACGAATGATTACCCTGCCTTCCTTAAACAATCTGCCGTCAAAATGGGATGAAATCCGCCATTGGCTCGAAACCCAAGTTTTTGAGTGTGAAGTCATGCCGTATCCCAATCTGACGGAACACGAAGCCAAGCAGTTCGAGCAGGATTTTATCGACCGTATCGGCTGCGCGCCTGAAGAATATGTCCGTATCCGCCGTGCCATCCGTTTGTTGGAAGCGAGTTATCCCGACAGTCCGAACGAACTGACCTCCGCCGCCATTGCCACGCCTTTGGGCGAGATGCTGGCAGTGTTTGGCAGCAAGGGTTTGTGTTTGCTGGAATTTGTCGGGCAGAAGCATATGGAGCAGGAAATTACCGCCGTCCAAAAAGCTTTGCGTGGACGGTTTGTGTTTCGGGAAGATGAGCGAACGCAACTTCTGCGGCAGGAATTGGACTTATACTTCAAGGGTCGTCTGAAAACCTTTGCCACGCCTTTGGAGCAGATTGGCACTGAATTTCAAAAGCAGGCATGGGATGAGCTGCTGACGATTCCCTACGGCGAAACGCGCAGCTACAAGGAGCAGGCGCAGCGTTTGGGCAATCCTAAAGCCGTCCGCGCCGTTGCCGCCGCCAACGGGCAGAACAAAGTGTCCATCCTGATTCCCTGCCACCGCGTCATCGGCAGCGACGGCAAGCTGACCGGCTACGCAGGCGGCTTGAACCGCAAACAGTCGCTGCTTGCTTTGGAACGCGGCGAAGTTCAGACGACCTTGTTTTGATTTTGAGGTAAGTCGGATACTGGTATCCGACAACGCCGATTGAAATTATCGGATTCGAAAATCCGACCTGACTAAAATAGAGCAGCGGCAGATTGCTCATCAATGCCCGACCTGCCGGAAAGGAGAAATACGAATATGAACCTGAAAAAACGCCATTTCCTGAAACTTTTGGACTTCACGCCCGAAGAAATCACCGCCTACCTCGACCTTGCCGCCGAGTTGAAAGCCGCCAAAAAGGCAGGGCGCGAAGTGCAGCGGATGAAGGGGAAGAACATTGCCCTGATTTTTGAAAAAACATCGACCCGCACCCGCTGCGCGTTTGAAGTCGCCGCGCGCGACCAAGGGGCGGGGGTCACTTATCTGGAGCCGTCCGCCAGCCAAATCGGGCATAAGGAAAGCATTAAAGACACCGCCCGCGTGTTGGGCAGGATGTACGACGGCATCGAATATCGCGGCTTCGGGCAGGACGTGGTCGAAGAATTGGCGAAATACGCCGGCGTGCCTGTTTTCAACGGTCTGACCAACGAGTTCCACCCCACCCAAATGCTCGCTGACGCGCTGACCATGCGCGAACACAGCGGCAAACCTTTGGACCAAACCGCGTTTGCCTATGTCGGCGACGCGCGTTACAACATGGCAAATTCGCTGCTGGTGTTGGGCGCGAAGCTCGGTATGGACGTGCGTATCGGCGCACCGAAAACCTTGTGGCCGTCTGAAAACATCGTCGCCCGCGCACGCGCCGTCGCCGAAGAAACCGGCGGAAAAATCTTGCTGACCGAAAATGCGGAAGAAGCCGTCAAAGGCGTAGATTTTATCCATACCGACGTGTGGGTCAGCATGGGCGAGCCGAAAGAGGCATGGCAGGAACGCATTGATTTATTGAAAGATTACCGCGTTACCCCCGAGCTGATGGCGGCATCGGGCAACCCGCAGGTCAAATTCATGCACTGCCTGCCCGCCTTCCACAATCGCGAAACCAAAGTCGGCGAATGGATTTACGAAACCTTCAGCTTAAACGGCGTGGAAGTAACGGAAGAAGTATTCGAAAGCCCCGCCAGCATCGTGTTTGACCAGGCGGAAAACCGGATGCACACGATTAAAGCGGTGATGGTTGCAGCGCTGGGGGATTAATCTTAACGTAATGCCGAAATAGAAAACGGTTAACCGCGGCTGTCCACACATAGATGGAAATGGCGGCAGAGGGTTATCCTATTTTTTATAGTGGATTAACTTTAAACCA
>NZ_KV812096.1:123000-125004 GCF_001813335.1 Neisseria sp. HMSC055H02
TGTCCTGATTTAAAGTTAATCCACTATAGAATCACCATCATTCATTACATAGACAAAGGTCGTCTGAAAACTTTTCAGACGACCTTTGCTTATGGGAATGCCTTACATCACATCCAACACATCAATGCCCAGCAAATCCAAGCCTTGTTTCAGCGTGTCGCCGGTGAGCTTCGCCAGTTGCAGGCGGCTGTTGCGGGTTGCACCTTCGGCTTTGAGTATCGGGCAGGCTTCGTAGAAGCGGCTGAACAGGGTGGCGGTTTGGTAGAGGTAGGAGGCGAGGTAGTGCGGATACGCCGTGTCCGCCACGCTTTGCAGCACGTCTTCGAATTTCAAAAGCTCGGCGGCAAGCTTTTTTTCCAGCGGTTCGGTCAAAACGGTTGGCGCGGTTGCATGCCATTCGCCGGCTTTGCGGAACACGCTTTGCACGCGGGTGTAGGCGTATTGCAGGTAGGGGGCGGTGTTGCCTTCAAACGAGAGCATGGCGTCCCAGTCGAACACATAATCGCTGGTGCGGTTTTTGCTCAAATCGGCGTATTTGACCGCGCCGATACCGACGGTTTTGCCGATTTTCGCCGCTTCGTCTGCGCCCAATTCGGGATTTTTTTCTTTCACCAAAGCCGTGGCGCGCTCGACGGCTTCGGTCAGCAGGTCAACCAGTTTTACAGTGTCGCCGCTGCGCGTTTTGAACGGTTTGCCGTCTTTGCCCATCATGGTGCCGAAGCCGATAAACTCGGCTTTTGCATCTTCCGGCAGATAGCCTGCTTTGCGGGAAGTGGCGAAAAGTTGTTCGAAGTGCAGGGCTTGGCGGTGGTCGACGACGTACAGCAGGCGGTCGGCTTTCAGACGACCTATGCGGTAGCGCAGACACGCCAAATCGGTGGAAGCGTAGAGGAAGCCGCCGCCTTGTTTTTGCACGATAAATGCGGCGGGTTCGCCTTCTTTATTTTTAAACTCGTCCAAGAACACGACTTTCGCGCCGTCGTCTTCGACCGCCAGACCTTTTTGAACCAAATCATCGACCACGGGCTGCAAATCGTCGTTGTATTTCGATTCGCCCGCCACGTCTTCAGGGCGCAGTTTCAAGCCCAGCGTGTCGTAAACGGCTTGGGCGTGCGAGAGCGAAATATCGACAAACTGTTTCCACAACGCCAACACGGTTTCATCGCCGCCTTGCAGCTTCACAACATATTCACGCGCGGTGTCGGCAAAGGCAGGGTCTTCGTCAAAGCGCACTTTGGCGGCGCGGTAAAATTGCTCCAAGTCCGCCAGCTCAAACGCGGCATTGTCTTTTTGCTGCTCGACCAAATAAGCGACCAACATGCCGAATTGCGTACCCCAGTCGCCGACGTGGTTTTGGCGGATGACGGTGTTGCCCATAAATTCCAATACGCGCGAAATGCTGTCGCCGATGATGCTGGAACGCAGGTGGCCGACGTGCATCTCTTTTGCCAGATTGGGTGAGGAATAGTCGATGACGACGGTTTGCGGTTTGTTGGTTTTCGCTATGCCGAAACGCGCGTCGTTCAAGGCTGTCTGAATGTTTTGGGCGAGAAATTCGGGGTGCAGGCGCAGGTTGATGAAGCCGGGGCCGGCCACTTCCGCGCTTTCGATCACGGCGTTGCCCGCCAATGCCTCGGCCACCTTTTGCGCCAACTCGCGCGGATTTTGTTTGGCTTTTTTCGCCGCACCCATCACGCCGTTGATTTGGAAATCGCCGTGTTCGGCGTTTTTGGTCGGCTGCAAGACAACGGGGCTGTCGGCGATGCCCGCGGCGGCAAAGGCGGCGGCGGCTTCGCGTTCGACGGTTTGATGTAGGTTCATGAAGTTCGGTCTTTCGGTTAAATTCAAATCAGGCGGTATTTTAAAAGAATTTGGGGTGTTGAAACAGGGCTAAGGTGAAAGGTCGTCTGAAAAAATGTGGATGGTTTCGGCGTAACCTGCCATGCCTGTTTTCAGACGATGAGACCTTTGCCGAAATCCCCTAAATTCCCATCAAGACATTTA
>NZ_KV812097.1:0-26874 GCF_001813335.1 Neisseria sp. HMSC055H02
AGCCAGTTGTATTACACCAACCAGGCGATTGCCAACGTAGCGACACAAGCGACAGCAGCGAAAACCGAAGTTACCGCAGGTAAGAACGTCGTCGTTAACCAAACGACCGGCAACAGCGGACAGACCGTGTATAACGTTGCTACTGCCGATAAACTCGACGTAACCAGCGTAACCGCAGGCGGTGTAACCGTTAACGCGCAAGGTGTCAGCATCGCTGCACCGACCGCCCATAATCCGGCGAATACCGTCAGCCTCAGCCCGATCGGTCTGAACAACGGCGGACAACGCATCACCAACGTCGCCCCGGCGAAAGAAGGTACCGATGCGGTCAACCTGAACCAGCTCGCCGGCGTGGATAACGCCCTGCAAAACAACATCGAACGCGTCGGCAAAAAAGCCTATGCAGGCGTGGCAGGTGCGATTGCACAAGGCTCGATTCCGCAAGTAACCCGTCCGGGTGCAACTGGTATCGGTGTGGGTAGCGGCTACTACGGTGGTCAATCCGCCATGGCAATCGGCGTGTCTGCGATGAGCGACGGCGGTAACTGGGTTGTTAAAGGCAACTTCTCTGCCAACACAGACGGCCACGTCGGTGTCGGGGCAGGTGCGTTGTACCAGTGGTAAGCTAACGGCTCTTAGCTGAAGCAAAGCAAAGGTCGTCTGAAATCCAAAACAGGGTTGCAGACGACCTTTTTATATCTTGTATGAGGGATAAATTGGTTTTATTTGAAATTCATGGCTGGAAGGATGATGGAAGTTGGATTTCTTCTAAAATTTAAATCACATCACGACTTTTTCAGACGATCTTTTGCGATTCAATTTACCAAATTCCTGTAAACGTTTTTTCAGCCCGCCAAAATTTCCAACGCGATTTCGGTGTGAGTGTTAATACGCCGCCGTTTTCCCCATCGGTCGTCAAGGTCAGTTTTTTCAGACGACCTGTGTGCAGCGCCTGCCAAATCGGGTCGAACCAGCGTTGTTCCCAATCCTGCAAAATATCTTGGTAGGCCAGTACGTCCGCCGTCGACCCGGTAACGGTCAAACCATCCATAAAAATGACGGCAGTGTCTGTTCTTGTTTCTTGCATCCAAGAGGCAAAGGCGCGAAAGTCGTATGGTGCATCTATGCGGTCGGAGGCAAATTGCCCCCACGGGCTGTCGGAGAATAGGGCGGATGATTGCTGCGTCCCTTGAATATCATGCCACAGCCACAGACCGTTTATCGGCGGTGTTCCGAGTTGGTTGCGAATGTTGTTGATCGGGTGTTGGTGCAGCCACATTTGAATTTCTGTCTGCTTGGCTAACCATTGTCCGCTATCTTTGCCTGATGCTTGTTCAGATGACCCCATTTGTCCGTAAATATCCAATGCAGGCTTAATTTGCCAGTCTTGCAGATTGGGTAATAAGACAAGCCACAAATCTGGGCGAACGGGGACGAACCGCCAACCCTCGTCCTGATAAAAATCAGACAGTTCGCGACATAATTCATCTGCCTCGTCAGTGGCAATACCGATATATTCGCCGCCAACGACGCTGACTTGGTGCAAACCCATCTGCTGCCATAGCGGGGAAACCAATGCGGCAGGTTGTTGCTGTGGAACGTTTGCAGCAGTTTTTGCGTGTTTGAGCAGGCTGCCGTCCCATAAATAACGCCCGTAAAATTTTGATGTTTCAACTGCTTGTTTGTGTAAATGTCCGAAGCGAAGCAGACGGTTGAAGGCTGGCAGGGTAAGAGGGGGGACGGATTCGTCGCTTTGGCGGTTCAGCGACGGAATGGCAAGGGTCAGGTTCATGGCAGGCGGCAGGTTGGGAAAAAGCATCATTTTAAGGGAGAATGCCGGCCATTCCCAAATGTCTATGGGATGGGACGTTTGAAGCAATATACGCGATTGTGATATAATTACGGACGTAAATTTCAGAAAAAACGGGTGTAAATCAAAACAATAGCCTTGATAATACGCCCTTGGTTCCCCATTGTGCTGTTTGCCGAACTATGAAAAAGGTCGTCTGAAAGACGGATAAATAGCAGACAGTCTTCTTTTAAATGAAAATCACATTGCCCGTGCGGATTGACAAAGCAGCCGCACCGCCGCATTAAAAGGATAATTCGTGATCGAAACAACCCGATTTCCCTTATTGCGCCGATTTTGGCACAACAAACCTATCCGCTGGTCTCTGTTGGGCATCCTTTTGCCTGTTTCCGGCGCGATGACTGCCTATGCAGTAACCGAACCTGTTCCCGAGTATCAAGGATTTAAAGTCGAGCGCGTTTCTGAAGAACTGCCGGCGGTTTATGTTGAAACCGGCAATTTTCAGTCCAGTTACTGGGCGCAAGAAGTCGTCCAGCAGGGCGACTCACTCGCCGATGTGCTTACCCGCATGGGGGTCCCCCAAACCGACATCAAGCAAATCATGGCGAAAAACAGTGCGGAACGCGATATGCAACATTTGCGCGCCAACCAGTCTGTCAATATCCGCATCGATGCTTCGGGACAAGTTACCGACGTACAGTTTTTCACGGATGAAGAGCTTGAGCGCAATCTTGTCGCTTTGGAAAAAGTCAAAGGCAAATGGCAGGCTTCTACATCGGAAGTGGATATGAAGACCATGCCGACCCTGCGTTCCGTCGTTGTCCGCACTTCCGCGCGCGGTGCAATGGCGCAGGCGGAAATTCCTGTCGAAATCCGCGAGTCGCTGAGCGAAATTTTCTCCGACGTACTGAGCTTGGAGGATTTGAAAGAAGGCGATGTGATACGATTGCTGTATGACAGCATGTATTTCCGCGGACAACAAATGGGTACGGGCAATATTCTGGCAGCCGAAATTGTCAAAGGCGGTAAAAGCTATCAAGCCTATTATTACAGCCAGGGTAAAGGCGACGAAGAGAGCGGCAGCTATTATGATCAAAGCGGAAAATCGCTCCAGCAAAAAGAGGGCTTCAACATCGAGCCTGTTGTCTATACGCGCATTTCATCCCCGTTCGGTTACCGGGTCCACCCCTTTTTACATACCGTCCGTATGCATACCGGTATTGACTACGCAGCCCCTTCCGGTACGCCGATTAAAGCGACCGCTGACGGCGTGATTACCTTCAAAGGCTGGAAGGGCGGCTACGGTAATACCGTTATGATCCGCCATTCTAACGGCGTTGAAACCTTATACGGGCATATGAGCGCGTTTACGCCTGCCCAAGGTGTGGTGCGTGCAGGCGAAGTGATCGGATTCGTCGGTACGACGGGACGTTCTACCGGTCCGCACCTGCACTATGAAGCACGCGTGAACAGTCAACCTGTCAACCCGACTACGGTTGCCCTGCCGACACCCAAGCTGACGCCAACCAATATGGCTGCATTCCGTCAGCAGCAGAAATCGGCAAATACCATACTTGCCTCTATCCGCGGGTTGCCTGTTTCTGTGGCGCAGTTGGATTAATCAGGCTGCCCATAGTATTGGGGTATGCCTTAAAAGGTCGTCTGAAAACCAGGTTTAAGGTTTCAGACGACCTTTTACATTGGGATGGATACGAAAACTTTTTTCAGTTCATACGGCTTGAGACAAGTTGTTTGGGAGTGGCTTTCAAATATAGTGGATTAAATTTAAACCAGTACGGCGTTGCCTCGCCCTTACCGTACTATCTGTACTGTCTGCGGCTTAGTCGCCTTGTCCTGATTTAAATTTAATCCACTATAACAGTATGAGCCAGAATCTCAATGATAAATTGATAGGAAATTTAAACGGAAATATCAGGGCGGTTATTTCTGCGAGAGAAATTCAGAGATACGTATTTGTTGTCATTTTGAAACATATCTTCATGGCGGGGGGTGCATTCGTTTTTGAGCAAGAGCGGCAGGTAACGTTTTTATTTCATGTGTTGTGTGATTGCCATAAGAGACTTGTTAGCAAAAAAGGTCGTCTGAAACCGAATTTGAGGTTCAGACGACCTTTTCGTTTTTGATAAGGGTCTGCGGTTTTTAGCGTTTCTTTCAGTTTTCTTGTAAAGAAACCGTCTGTTTGGCAGGGGGAGCAGGATGCAGTGTCGTCAGCTTCTTCGTCAAGATATTCAAAATCACGCCGTAGGCCGGCAGGAAGAAGAGGGTGCAGATGGTGAGTTTGAACAGATAATCGACAAAAGCGATGCCCTGCCAGTTTGCCGCCATAAATTCATCGCTGCTGGCGTAGAAGGCAATGGCGAAAAATACCAATGTATCCAGGGCGTTGCCGATGACGGTTGATGCGGTCGGGGCGATCCACCACGCTTTCAGACGACGTAATTTGTTGAACACAAAAATATCAAGGATTTGTCCGAGTGCGTAAGCGGCAAAGCTGGCTAAGGCGATGCGTCCGACAAAGGTGTTGAATTCGGACAGCGCACCTAAGCCTGTCCAGCTGCCGTCGTGGAACAAAACGGAAAAGATGTAGGAAAGCAAAAGAGCGGGGAACATGACCCAAAAGATAATCCGCCGTGCCAAGTGCGAACCGAAAATGCGGACGGTCAGGTCGGTGGCAAGGAAGATGAAGGGAAAGGAAAACGCGCCCCAAGTGGTGTGGATGCCGAAAATTTGGAAGGGAAACTGTACCAGATAGTTGCTGGCGGCAATGATGAGGATATGGAAAAGCACCAGCCAGAAGAGTGCCTTCTGTTGTTGCGCTGTTGTAAATTCGTACATGGAAATCTTTCGGAAAGGCTTTCAGACGACCTTTTTGTGAAAAAGGTCGTCTGAAAATGCGTAAAAAGGGGATGGATTATTGGCTGTCGTGTTCGAACAGGCGTTTGCGTGCCAGTGTTTCGAACTCGGTACCTGCTTTGCCGTAATTGGCAAAGGGATGAATGGCGATGCCGCCGCGCGGTGTGAATTCGCCGAAAACTTCGATGTATTTCGGATCCATCAGGGCAATCAGGTCTTTCATGATGATGTTGACGCAGTCTTCATGGAAATCGCCGTGGTTGCGGAAGCTGAATAGGTAGAGTTTCAGGGATTTGCTTTCCACCATTTTGATGTGCGGGATGTAGCGGATGTAGATGGTGGCAAAGTCGGGCTGCCCGGTCATGGGGCAGAGGCTGGTGAATTCGGGGCAGACGAACTTGACGAAATAATCGTTGTCGGGATGTTTGTTGTCGAATGCTTCAAGAATTTCGGGAGCGTAGCCGGTCGGATATTGGGTTTTTTGATTGCCCAAAAGAGAGATGCCTTGCAGCTCTTCGGTATTGCGGGACATAAGGGTTTCCTTAGTTTTTTAATGTGGGAGGTTTTCGAACCACGAAAGGCGGATTGTAATATAAGGCAGGGGTGATGTGTAACCTTTATGCAGCATCGGAGGTCGTCTGAAGCTATTTGCAATTAAACGATTTGAATTGTAACCACAATTTTAAAAAATGATTAAAAATGTAATTTTTCAAATGATTGCTTTATTTTCAGCTTATTTCTGTCAATTACAGGTAAATAAAGCCAAGCAATAAGAACTAAGCAGGTGTCGGAAAGTCCTAAGAATCGGTTTGATGGAAGACAAAAGTTGGTAGTTCGCTTTTATGCAAAATAATGTTTTTTGCATAAAAAGTACCATTCGTTATTAACTTTAACCGATTGTCAGATTTTCATCAGAAGAATAGTCAATTAGATTAGTATGTTCACATAAAACAAATATTTGGCATTTTGATTCAATGATTTTTTCATCGTTGCTCCCATCGGATGGGGCGGCGATTGAAGTTGGTAATTAAGAGGAATAAACCATGAGTTTTTCACAAACCGATTTGACCACGGCATTAAAAACCCTATCTGACCGCCTGCCTCAATTTTCCGAGCAGCAGACCAGGGCTGGGCGGATGTTGCGGGTCGTAACCGAACGCCTCAGTTCGCATCTGAATGATAATCTGAAAGTATATGGCATCAATGAAAACCTCTGGTTTGCCTTGATGGCGGTTTACGTCAGCCCGAACAGTGAAATTTTACCATCACGCTTGAGTGATTTGATGGATCTGACCCGTACCAGCGCGACCAGATTGTCGGACGAAATGGTCAGCCGGGGCTGGGTTGCACGCTATATCAACCAGCAGGACCGCCGTCAGATTGTGCTAAAATTGACCCCCGAAGGTGAGGTTTTTATCCAAAAAGTATGGCCACAGGTTTCCAGTACGAACCAAGAGGCTTGGAAAGATTTCACCGATGAAGATTACAACCAATTGCAATATTTGTTGGGTAAGCTGCTGCGCCGGCTGGAGGGCTGATAAAGCGGATGCAGGATGTGGCGGATACCGATAATAAAACGGAGTATTCCATGAAAGCCAATCCCTACAAACAGGGAATCTGTATCGCTACCGTCATTCTACTTTCCGCCTGTGCTCAATTCGGTAAACAGGCTCCTTTGGAAGAACCTACCAATTACGGGCTATCTGAAGGTAAGTCTGCAGCCATGGTTCAAGATGCGTGGTGGATGCAACTGAACGACCAAAAACTTAACCAATTAGTTGCACTCTCTATCCGTAATGCTCCCGATTTGCGTATTGCTAAGGCGCGCTTCGAACAAGCACAAGCGCAGCTGGGAATAACTGAAGCCGCAAACAAAATGCAAATCGGGTTGTCCGCGCGAGGGGCGGGAGCATATGTTGCCCCTAAGCCTTCATCCGGTCATATTGATACTGACCATACCTTATTATTGGCAAATACTGCTTTACAGGGTACTTGGTCGTTTGACTTTTGGGGTAAAAACCGGAAACAGGCCGCGTCCATATTAGGAAAGCGCAAGGCCATTTTGTACGAGGCCCATCAAACGCGTATTGATATCGCCAATGCGGTTGCATCACAATATTTCACATGGCAGATGTTGTTAATACAACAAAATCTATTATCCGAGCGTATGGAAACTGCAGACAAGATGCAGCAACTGATACGCAGAAGGATTAATGCCCGCCTGGCTTCTGCAGAATCGCTTTATCCGGTTGAAATGCAACAGCAAAGTATGCAGTTGGAAAAACTGGAGTTGGAGCGCCGAATTGCTAAAGTGCGTCATGCTTTAGCAATATTAAGCGGGACAACACCTGACGGTTTATCTTTGTATATGCCTGAAAAAATGGCAGCAGTTCCTGTCGCTCCAATCAATAAAATCCATGCAGATTTATTGGGTGCCCGCCCGGATATTGCTGCACAAAAAGCTATGTTGGAATCTCGGTTCAATACGGTTAAAGCGACAGAAGCTGAGTTCTATCCCAATATAGAACTCAAAGTTTTGGCAGGTCTGGCACATATTGATGCTTTTAATGTTGTACGAGGGCGTACATCGGGTATGATCGGCGTACTTCCTGCCTTAAATCTGCCAATTTTTACTTCAGGAGCATTACAATCTAAGTTGGCAGGGCGGCGTGCCGAATATAATGAACAGGTAGCCCTTTATGACCGTACTGTTTTAAATGCCATGCGTACTGCTGCCGATGCGGTTGTTGACTATCAAAATATGCAGAAACGACAAAGCATTTGGGAGAAAATGCAGGAAACTGCTGAAAAAACAGTCCGTAACGCGAATAGCCGTGTCAATGCGGGATTAGATAATGGTCTATCTGCTCTGCAAAAACAGAACGAACTTCTGCAATTAAAAATGCAGAAAGCACAATATCAAGCCGAGTCATTGATTGCATGGAGCAATTTAAATACCCAACTGGGCGGAGGATTTAAGCTTGAGCCTTTGGGACGAAATGTCTCAAAAAAAAGTACAGGTAAAAAGGTACGCTGAGGAAAACAATGGCAGCTTGTTAATCAAGCTGCCATTTTTGTTTTCTCTTGATTGCTAATAGAGTATAAGTGGATTGGTAAAAACTAGGGAATGTAAAGACAGTTTTATAGAAATGCCAATATGATCCTCGATCAATGTACTATATTAGTTTTCCCTTTGGCGTGTTTGTATATAGAACCTGACTGTTCAGGGACGATTACTAGGTTTCAAATGATGTTTTACTTGCGAAAAACACAAAACCCGTTACTTAAAAAGCAGCGGGTTTTGTGTTATTCGGTTTTGAGTATCTGATATAAGGGGAACAGTATGTCTCGTATATGCGCACTCCGATGAGATAAGAAAATGAAAAGGGGGGAATCGTTGTTTAATGACTCGGAGCAGGACGGCATCCGAGTGAGTACTATTATATAATAATAGTAATTATTATCAATAAAAATTTTCAAAATTAATATAACTTATTGAAAAAATATTAAAATTATTTTTTAGATTTGAATGAAGGCTGAAGCAAAAGATGAAAATATTAAGTATCTGATTGAATTTACTAGTGTTTGAATAAGATGTTTTGAGCAGCTATTGGTCTATTGGTGTAGGGTAAGGTATGTATTAATCAGAAGGTCAGGGGGGAAAGCAAATATCAATTTTCAAATAACAGATTCTTATGAATCTTACGGCTTGCTCGCTATAAGCAAAGCTTCATAATCCATTTAAATATTATTCTTAAAATAAAGCGGTCTCGCTACTTTACTTGCAAGACCGCCTTATTTTCAATAATTTAAAATTTTGGTTTTAGAATAAGGAATCTAATTGTTTATTATTGCCGGTATTGCTTGGCAAAACTGGCTCCTCTTGTAAGTCTTGGCGGTCAAGACGGTTAGAGCTTTGTGGATCAGGCATATCATCGTCAGAAGATTGGCTGGTACGCTTAGATGGTTGAGAGATCGGGCGTGGTGCTACTCCACCGTTTTCCAAGGCTAAGTCAGAACTGGTAGTCAGTCGTTCCTTCATATAATACTCGCCACCATTAGAAACTATGCCTTCAGGTGCTTTCATTCCCTTGTTCTCAGTGCCTTTGAGAGCGTAACGCATATAATCCACCCATACCGGAACTGCAATCGTACCACCGTAGCCGGCGCGCCCCATGCTGCGGGGTTTGTCAAAACCAACATAAACAGCAGTTACCACTTTAGGATTGAAACCGACAAACCATGCATCCTTATTGTCATTGGTCGTTCCGGTTTTACCGGCAATGTCGCTTCGACCTAATGCTGTTGCACCTCGAGCAGTACCAGCACGAACTACGTCTTGCATAATTTTATACATGATATATGCATTTCTAGGATCAATCACCTGAGGAGCATTTTCTCCTGCAACTAAGGGTTGCATCTGTGCTTTCAGACGACCTTGGCTATCGTAGATTTTGTCAATGACATAAGCTGAGATTTTATAACCACCGTTGGCAAAAACACTATATGCTTCTGCAATACGGAGTGGAGTGGTTTCTCCAGTACCTAAAGCAATTGATAAACTGGCGGGAAGTTCAGACGGTTTGAAACCAAAACGTTGGGCATATTGCTGGGTGTATCCGATTCCAATAGACATCAGGATGCGGATTGAAACCATATTTTTCGATGCAGTTAATGCTTGGCGCAATGTAATGTAACCAGAATAACGCCCATCCGAATTTTTTGGAGACCACATACCGCCATTTGCCCCTTTTCCTGGCAGGGTTATTGGGGCATCGTTTATCATGGTTGAGGCCGTCATACCTTTAGCTAGTGCAGCAGAATATACGAAAGGCTTGAATGTTGACCCGGGTTGGCGCATTGCTTGAGTTGCACGATTAAAGGTTTTGCTATGGTAGTCATAGCCACCAACTAATGCTTGAACAGCCCCGGTTTTAGCATTTAAAGAAACAAGTGCGCCTTGGAGTAAGGGTTCTTGTACAACAGTCCAGCCCTTGCCAATATTTTTCAATCTGATGACTGAACCGCGTCGGATGCGGTCTTCACCCATCTTTTCATTATTAACTGCTTTAGCTGCAAAACCCAACGATTTAGTGTCAAGGGTAATTTTACGACCGTTTGGTAGTTGGACTTGTACTGCTTTTCGAGAAGCTTCTAAGACAACCGCAGGAACCATTTTATCCACAGTATATAAAGTAGATAAATATTGGCTGACTGTTTCTTCAACATTATCTGTTTTGCTGAGGTCAATATAATTTTCCGCTCCTCTGTAACTGCTGCCTCGGTCAAAGTTTCTTAAGACTTTGCGCAATGCTTCGGTAGCAACACGCTGATTTGCGGTATTTACGGTTGTATAAACGTGAAAACCTTGAGTGTAGGCCTCTTCACCATATTTTTCATATAGTTCTTGACGAACCATTTCTGCCACATAGAGCGCGTTTTGATCGATTTTTTGTACAAACCGCTCGTAATGTAATTCTTCTTTTAATGCGTCGTCACGTTGCTGAGAAGTAATCATCCCTTCTTCCAGCATATTATTCAGGATATAAGTTTGCCGCAGTTTGGCACGTTCTGGATTCACAATGGGATTGTATGCAGAAGGAGCCTTAGGTAGCCCAGCCAGCATGGCAGCCTCGGCCAAAGTCAAATCTTTAACATTTTTATTGAAATAAATCTGCGCTGCCGAAGCAAATCCATAAGCGCGTTGTCCCAAGTAAATCTGGTTGAAGTACAGCTCTAAAATCTTATCCTTACTCAAGGATTGTTCTATTTTATAGGCTAAAAGTGCTTCATTAAATTTTCGGGTAAATGTACGTTCACTGCTTAAATAGAAGTTTTTGGCAACCTGTTGAGTAATAGTGCTAGCACCAGATTGAACCCCTCCGGCAACAATATTACTAATCGCTGCTCGGGCAATGCCCCACAGATCTACGCCCCAATGTTCGTAAAAGCGTTTGTCCTCTGCGGCAATAACCGCGTTCTTGAGAATATCGGGGAAGTCGTTGATTTTAGTAAATTCACGCCGTTGCTCACCATAGACCCCAATAATTTGCCCGTCTGCCGAGTAAACAGTCAGTGGCATTTTGGGCTGGTAGTGTTGTAAGGAGTCTAAGGGAGGGAGTTTAGGGTAGGTTACTAAAATTGCTATAGCAATCAATCCAGTAGTAAAAATTGCTAGACCTAACATCAAACCGATGCAGGTTGTTATAATCTTTTTAATCATGACTAAGTAATAATTTTGCCATTATTGGTATTAAATAAAGTAAAATAGATATCGATTTCTATAAAACACGGCATTTCTCGTGTAAAGAGGAAGTCCTTTACGGATATCGAAACAGTTACTCACTCCTAACAATACAGGGAAATCTTATGATTGGCTTATCAAAAAACCCTAAAAATACAACTGGTAAGGCTGGAAAGTCCTCTTCAGGGTTAAGCAACCGTTCTTCCATCGGCATCGATATTAGTCAGCATGCCATCAAGATGGTTCAGCTGTCAGGGCGTAGTTTAAACCAAATTCAGCTGGAAAAATACGTTATTACCAAATTACCTAAAAATATTGTAAAAGGTAACAAAATTCAAGACTACGACCAATTTGTTACTTATTTGCAACATGCATATTCGCAACTACGCAGTTCTTGCAAGAATATTATTGCAGCCATTCCTCAGGGATCAGCGACGATTGAGCAAGTAGTTTACTCACCAAAAGATACTGAGTTGGATTTGGATGAATTTGCAGAATCCGAAATTTCCGCGATCGGGCCTATTGATGAATTCAACTATGATTATCAGGTCGTCGGTGTGTCCGTTATTCCGGCAGGGCAGCAGATTTTGACGGTTGCAGCACGTAAGGATGATGTTGAACCTATAATCGAAATGTTTGAGACGGCGGGATTGTCTTTATCGGCGCTAGATTTGGATTTATTAGCACAGCGTAATGCCTTCGTATTTTGGATTAACCAGTACGCTCCTGAATTAATGAATGAAAAAGTTGCTATATTTGGGATTTATGCAACACAGATGTATGCGTTGATTATCCAGAATGGGCAAATTCTATACAAGCAGGAAATGCCTGTAAGTACTGAGCAATTGAACCAGTTGATTCAACGCACATATCAGGTTACGGAAGAAAAAGCTGCCCAAATGATGGTATCTACGAGTAAGCCAACTGATTATCAAACACAAATCGCAGATCGTTTTAATATCCAAGTGGCTCAGGAGGTGCAAAGAGTACTACAGTTTTATTACACAACACAGTCGACAGATGCTTTTTCGAATGTAAAGCATATTTTATTAACTGGCTCCGCATCACAACAGGCTGGTTTGGCTGAAAGCATTTTTTCGCAGACAAATACAGCAACACAATGTATTCAGCCAGTTACATATATAGAGCGAGGCGGCAAGGTCGATTTATCACAGTTACAAGTTGATGCTTCTGCGTTGACGCTTGCATTTGGATTAGCATTAAGGGGATTGTAATATGACTGAATTAATTAAAATTAATCTTCTTCCATATAGAGAAGAAATTAAGCAACGTAAAAGACAGCAATTCAAAATTTTGATGCTTTCTTCGTTATTAATAGGGATTGGTTTATCTGCAATAGCTTATTTAGCGATTAATAGTGCTATTAGTGATCAAGAAAGTAGGAATGCATTTTTAGAAGCAGAAATTATCAAGTTGGATAATGATTTAGGAGAGATAAAAAAATTACAGCAGGAAAAAGAAAACTTCTTGGCTAAAAAGCAAAAAGTTGAGGAGTTGCAAGAAAAACGTTCCCAAGCTGCATATATCATCGATAGTTTGAATGTGGTTATTCCAGATAACACTTATATCACTTCTCTTGATGCAGAAAATCCGACTTCTTATAAGATTACAGGTCGAGCGATTAGCGATAATAAAATCGCCATGTTTATGCGGTCTTTACCAAGTACAGGTATTTTTACGCAGCCAGAACTATTGGAAATTAAAAAAATTGATAATTATCAAGAGTTTAATATTAAATCTATGATTGGTTCTGCGAGTATTCCAGTCAAGTCGGAGAGAGAAGCAATTAATGATGATCCGATGAAAGCACAGAACAGGGAGGAAAAGTAAATGGCCTCAGCAAAAGTAAAAAATTTGGATATTCAGAACTTATATTTGTTAAATCCTGCTGCTAAGTTTGTATTAGCTGCATCAGCAGTTGCAGGAGTATTGGCAGTTGGCTATGGAATAGTATTTCGTGATCAGCTGGAAACACTTTCAACCCAAGAGGCAAAAGAGGCGGAGCTAAAGGAAACATATACGAAAAAGAGCATCGAGGCTGCAAGTTTGGATAACTTGAAAGCTGAATTAACCTCTATTCGTTCTTCATTTGACATCTTGTTAAAACAGTTACCGACTGATGCTGAAATTCCTACTTTGATTCAAGAACTGCACCAGGCAGGTTCGGCAAACGGTCTTCGCTTAGATAGTGTAGTTCCACAGGTTCCGGTAAATGATGGGCCGATACAGAAGTTACCGTATGAAATATCGATTACGGGCAAATATAATCAGATCAACCAATTTGCCAGAGATGTCGGTGGGTTATCGCGGATAATTACATTGGAGTCGTTAAAAATATCGCATGTTTCAGATAGTAAAAATGGTAAAGATAGTAAAAATGATATTTTAACACTCAGAGCAATTGCGACGACTTATAAAGCCCGCCCGTCAGATGAGGTAGCAGCGGAACTTGCCGCTCAGCAGAGTCAGGCACAGGGAGATTCAGAAAATGGCCAAGCCAATTCTGAACAAAAATAATAAATGATAGGAAAATCATGAAAAATAAAATTTTCTTACTTACAAGTGTCCTGTCATTGACGGGGTGTACACCGGCATATGACGATTTGAATGAGTGGATGACTAAGACACGTCAGGATGCCAAGTCTCATATCATTCCATTTGAGGCTCCGGTAGTGAACCCTCCGGCTGTTTATAATCCACCGGCTTACAGTGGTTTAAATGCATTCGATTTTCGACGGTTGGATAATGCACCTAAAGGTAGCAACGCTCCAAATCCTAATCGTCCAAAAGAAGCATTGGAAGCATTCAGTTTAGAAAATATGCGGTACGTAGGGATGCTGAGCAATGGCAGTAAAACTGCCGGTTTTATTGATGTAAATGGACATGTCTATACAGTTTATCCGGGGAACTATATCGGACAAAATTATGGAAAAATCCAAAGCATTACTGATGATTTGATTGTTTTGACAGAGTTAGTTGAGGATAGTTCGGGCAATTGGATTTATCGAAAGGCGGAATTGCCATTAAGCAATAATGCTGAAAATAGTTCAAATGATGCCAGTAATGCTTCAGCAACGAATTCAAACTAATTTAAGGGGTCTCACTTCATGAAAACTAAGAATATGACGAAATTATTTGCCGGTATCAGTATGATTGCAGCAGCACAAATTGCATTGGCTGGTAATATTACTGATATTAATGTATCAACTTTGCCGGATAGTCAAAAAATTATCAAAATCCGTTTTGACCGGGATGTGATTAGCCCGAGCGGCTTTGTTACATCCACTCCGTCCCGAATTGCCTTGGATTTTGCCAAAACAAATATTCAATTGGCTCAACCTGTATTGGAATACGCGGATTCTTTGTTAAATCAAATTACTGCGGCTCAGAATAATGACCGATCTCGCATTGTTTTGGGATTGAATAAAGCGGCGCAATATAATACCGAAGTCCATGGTAATGAAGTATGGGTATTCGTTACAGAATCATCTGATCGAACCACAACTTCTGCGGCTATTTCAAATAATGCAAATGCACGTCAGAAGGCAGGCTCGTCTGAAGCAGTTAAACAAACGGTAAATTCAGCTAATATTGACTTCAGGAAGGGTGCACATAACTCAGGTATTGTGGAATTGAATGCGCCTGCTTTTACAGGAAAACCTGAAGTGAAGCAACAACGTGATCGGGTTATTATTACTCTGAAAAATTATCCGTTGCCGACACAAGCGCAACGCAGTTTGGATGTTGCCGATTTCAGTACACCGGTTAAAAATATTACGTTAAAACGTATTGGAAATGATGCTCAACTAATTATTCGTAATAATGGCAATTGGGATTTCAATACCAAAGCTGCAAATGGTCAATTTGCTTTTGAAGTAATGCCTAAGTCCGCAAGTACGGAATCAAGTGGGCTGAATGCAAATCCAAACAAATCTTTCCGCGGCCGTAAAATTTCCCTGGACTTCCAAGATGTTGAAGTACGTACCATTTTGCAAATCCTTGCGAAGGAGTCAGGGGTTAATATCGTGGCCAGTGATTCCGTGAATGGCAAAATGACACTTTCTTTAAAAGATGTGCCTTGGGATCAGGCTTTGGATTTGGTTATGCAGGCGCGTAATTTGGATATGCGTCGACAAGGCAATATTATCAATATCGCACCTCGTGATGAATTGTTGGCTAAAGATAAGGCTTTCTTGCAGGCGGAGAAAGAAATTGCCGAACTGGGGCCTTTATATTCCCAAACTTTCCAATTGAAGTATAAAAATGTAGAAGAGTTCCGGAAAATTTTGCGTTTGGACGACAACAATAGTGGAAACTCCAATGGTAGAAATACCTTATTGAGCAGCCGTGGCAGTGCGCTGATCGATCCTGCGACGAATACTTTGATTATTACGGATAATCGAAATGTTGTAGAAAAATTCCGTAAATTGATTGAGGAATTGGATGTACCGACTCGTCAAGTCATGGTTGAAGCCCGTATCGTTGAAGCAAAAGACGGTTTTTCGCGTGATTTGGGCGTGAAATTCGGTGTCGCAGGATCCAAAGGACGCAACGCTTGGGGTAACTCTTGGAGTAATGCGCAAGATAACCATAATACTAATTCGGCTGTTTTGCGAGGTGATGCAAATTACCGTACATGGTCTTTGCAACCGAATATTAGCCTGCCTGCGGCAGCGGCGACTAATAATATTGCTTTGGTGCGAGCTTTGTCATCGGGTGCATTAGGTTTGGAAATTTCTGCTTCGGAAGCTACCGGTAAAAGTAAGACCATTTCTAATCCGCGAGTCCTGACACAAGACCGTAGGGAAGCTACTATTGAGTCTGGTACTGAAATTCCGTATCAGGAGGCATCTTCCAGTGGTGCAACCTCGGTATCGTTCAAAAAAGCCGTGCTGGGCTTAACGGTAACGCCGAATGTAACGCCTGATGGTCAAGTTATCATGACTGTAAAAATTACCAAGGATACACCGCAAGACTGTACAGTGGACTCTTTGATTACGAAATGTATTCAGACTAAAAACTTGAATACTCAGGCAATGGTGGAAGATGGTGGTACGTTGATCGTTGGTGGCATCTACGAAGAAGATAATAGCGATACGATTAACAAAGTACCATTATTGGGCGATTTGCCAGTGGTGGGTAATTTGTTCAAGTCCCGTGCGAAAAAAGAAGAGCGTCGCGAATTGCTGGTTTTCATCACTCCGCGAATTATGGATGGTGTAGGCAGCAATCTCCGCTACTAAAATTGGAAAAGGCGTATGCTCGGAAGGGTATATGCCTTTTTTAATTGATACGAAGTAGATAGGGAGTTTTAGGGTTTTTTGTTTATTTTGGAAGGAATATGGTGAAATATCCATAAATGGTGATAGCTATATTCGATGATGTATTTCTATTTCCTGATGAGTTCAATCTAGACTTGCAGGGCGAGAGATTGGGTTTTTATACACTGAGGGCTACTTTCATTCTAAATTGTTTGTGATAAATGAGTGGGGCAAAGCTGCTATTACTATAAATAGGTCGTCTGAAAACATCACGTAATCTTTAATACCATCCATGGTCTTAGGTAAGCAGGGTTAAACACGATATAATCGGTATTGTCGGAAAACTAAGTATAAATAAGCGCCAACGCATGCCTGGCAGTATTCATAAATCTTGTATCGGATGAACACCTTCATGGAAAAGCTCAATGGTAATTTAATTCTTATCGGATTGATGGGGGCAGGAAAAACAACGCTGGGAAGGCAGTTTGCTCAAATGTATGATTGCCCGTTTTATGATAGTGATTTGGAAATTTGCTCAGCATCAGGTGTTTCTATTTCCACTATTTTCGAGATGGAGGGAGAGGAAGGGTTCCGACACCGTGAGACTTTGATGCTGAAAAAGCTGTCGGCATTAAACGGCATTGTGTTATCGACGGGAGGGGGTTCGGTTTTGCGTGAAGAAAACCGATGTTGCCTGCGTGAGCATGGTACGGTGGTTTATTTGCATGCATTACCTGAGGTGCTGTTGGAGCGTACACGTTATGATAGCAGCCGCCCGCTTTTAAAAACGGACGATCCTTTAAAAAAATTACGCGAATTGTATATGGTTCGGGATCCGATTTATCGTGAGACCGCGCATATCGTTATAGAGTCGGAGAGCTGTGCTAAAACCCTTCGAAAATTGGTTGAATGTTTGGATGGGCAGAAATTCATTGAATATGATGATTGAAGGTGTTGCCTTTGTTGATTAGGTCGTCTGAAATGTAAAAACGGTTTCAGACGACCTTTAGTTATATGTTTGCCCCCCCCCTATTGGTTTTGCTTGATAAAATGTTCTTTATCTAGCTAGTCAGTTTTCAATAGAGCGGTAAGCGTATATTATTTTGCGTTGTTACTACATGATTTATTTTGACAAGGAGTCTTCTCCTATGCGTACTTTGACTGTTCAAACTCCGTCTCACCAATATCCTATTTTTATCGGGTATGACCTTATCGGTCAGGCTGATAGTTTACTCAAGCCTTATTTGAATAAAACAGCCGCAATCATAACTAACGAGACTGTTGCGCCTTTATATCTGAAAAATCTTCAAATGAGTTTGGACAGAATCGGTATCAGGCATTTCAGCATTATCTTGCCGGATGGCGAAAAATATAAAAACTGGCAGACATTGAACCTTATTTTTGACGGATTGATGGAAAACAGAGCCGAACGGAAAACTACACTAATTGCATTGGGTGGCGGGGTAATCGGCGATATGGTCGGCTTTGCCGCTGCAACGTACCAACGAGGTGCGCCGTTTATCCAAATTCCGACAACTTTGTTGAGTCAGGTGGATTCATCCGTTGGTGGGAAGACGGGTATCAACCATCCGCTTGGAAAAAATATGATTGGTGCGTTTTACCAACCGCAGGCGGTCTTAGCTGATTTGGAAACATTGAAGACCTTGCCGCGCCGAGAATTATCGGCAGGTATGGCGGAAGTTATTAAATATGGTGCGCTTGGCGATGTTGATTTCTTTGAGTGGTTGGAACAAAACGTTGCGGATTTGATGGCGCAAAACCAAGAGAAATTGACGCAGGCGGTATATCACTGCTGCAAAATGAAAGCCGACATTGTTGCCAAAGATGAAACCGAACAAGGTATCCGCGCGTGGCTTAATCTCGGCCATACTTTCGGACACGCCATCGAGGCGGAAATGGGTTACGGAGTATGGTTGCATGGTGAGGCAGTGGCAGCGGGGTGCGTGCTGGCAGGTAGATTATCCGAAGAATTGGGTAAAATTTCCGATACGGATATACGTCGAATCGCTTTTTTAATGGATGCTGCAGGATTGCCGTCATTTCCGCCTAAATTCCCGTTTGAAAAATGGATCAGCCACATGAGTCATGACAAAAAGGTCAGTGGCGGCGTGATGCGTTTTATCGGGCTGAACCGTTTGGGGGAAGCCAATATTACTGAAGTTAGCGATATTGATATTTTAAAGCGGACTTTGCAGCCGTATTTGTAATGTGCATTCCATTAAATATGCCGTGCATATTCATTGTCGCATGGGTCAAAAATAGAGAAGGTCGTCTGAAAAGTTATCAGACGACCTTTTTATATGATTAAGGTAGGAGTGGAGTTTGTATCAAACCGAGTTTTTCATCAAAGCCAAACATGATATTCATATTCTGAACAGCTTGTCCTGCCGCCCCTTTAACTAAGTTGTCGATGACGGACAGAGCGATCCATACATTGTCAGATGAAGATTTTTGGATGCTGATACGGCAAAGGTTCGCACCGCGCACGCTGCGGGTTTCTGGTGTTGAGCCGGCCGGCATGATGTCCACAAAAGGGCTGTCCCGATAAAATTCGCGTAAAACAGCTTCCGGATTGCAACCTTCCTCAAGATGAAGGTATAAAGTGGCGTGCATACCTCGGATCATGGGTGTCAGATGGGGAACGAAGATGAAATGTTCGGCAATTCCTGGTTGCAATGTGGCGATGGTTTGCCGAATTTCGGGCTGGTGTCGGTGTCCCGTAATGCCGTAGGCTTTAAAATTATCTCCGGCTTCGCAAAGCAGTGAGCCGTTATTGGCTTTCCGACCTGCGCCGGATACGCCTGATTTACAGTCCGCAATCAGCGGCATATGTGGTTTCAGACGACCTTCTTTCAGCAGGGGGAGTAAAGGCAGTGAAACGCAGGTCGGATAACAACCGGGGTTAGCAACGATTTGTGCAGATGCGATGGTATCGCGGTTTAACTCACTTAATCCGTACACCGCTTGAGGAACAATATCGGGGTTGGCGTGCTTCATTTTGTACCAATGTTCCCATGTGGAAATATCCTGTATACGAAAGTCAGCGGATAAGTCGACGATGCGAATGCCTTTTTCCAAAAGACGAGGAGCATCGTTCATGGCGATTCCATTTGGGGTGGCGAAAAAGACAATATCACATTTTTCTAAACCGGCTTGTTCGGGTGTTTGAAAAGTCAGATCGTAGATTCCCCTCAGGCTGGGAAAATAATCGGAAACTGCTTTCCCTGGCTCGCTGCGGCTGGTTACCGTAGTAATTTCAATATTCGGATGACTGCTGAGAAGCCGCAAAAGCTCTACGCCGGTGTAGCCTGTTGCACCGACGATGCCGACTTTGATTTTCGAATTCATAGATTTCTCCAAGGGTAATTTTTAGATGTAGGCAGATTTGCCGGTATCGACTTCGCTCGAATACTGTTGTCCATTATAGAGGAACGGTGATGTATAGTGGATTAACTTTAAATCAGGACAAGGCGACGAAGCCGCAGACAGTACAGATAGTACGGTAAGGCGAGGCAACGCCGTACTGGTTTAAAGTTTAATCCACTATATAGTGGAAACAGCCACTATGAGCAATACGAAAAAGTACTGACATCTATAAAAGAAAAAGTCGTCTGAAAACATGGAAGACAAGTTTTCAGACGACCTTTAAAGGGAAAATACTTAATGGTTATTCCCGTCCATACAGGATAAGTGGTGAGCAACCTATTTTATTTTAAACAGTTACAGGGCAATCTCTACTTAAAACAGCAATGAAGTAGGATCTCCGTCTGCCGGCAGATCATATTTGGGATAGGAAGGTGTAGAAGCCGCCGGTGGAGGGGTGTATTCGGCAGCTTTGGATTTGCTTGGTAAGTATTCCGAAGCCGCTTTCGGAGTCGGAGTATCTTCGGCATCTATTTCGATTTCAGAACCGGCGGGTAATACTTCATCTTTCACAGGAGCGGGTTTCGGCATGACTTTCGGTTTGCTGAAGGCACTTGAGCCGCTCATCCATGCCAAGGATTTCAGCGGGGTTTTCAATTTGACGCCTTTAGCGCAGGTCAAACAGTTTGCCGCTCCGGTACGCGCCTTCAAAATTGCATCGATACGGGCGGCATTAATCGTTTTGCCGTGCGCCTTAGCCCACGCGGCAATACTTTTTTTCAGAGCATCGGTATCGAGGTTCTTTTTATTGTAAGGATCGCGATATGCAGCCAGCCAAAGATTTTTATTGGCATCTTCGTTGAGGCTGGCAAGTTGGTAAATAACGGAAGCAGGGGCGCCGGTTGCGATGGTTTTTGCAAATTCAAGCGCATCCGGAGACTTCATTCGCACGCAACCGTGGCTGCGGACACCCGGTACGCTGGCAGGCGCGTTCGTGCCATGAATGCCCAAACTGAATTTCGGGTCGCCCAAACGGACAAAAACAGGACCCAGAGGATTATTGGGGCCGGGCGGTACGGATTTGACGCCGTCTCCGCGTTCTTTCTGAATAGATTTCGGAATGTGCCAAGTAGGATTAAAAGCTTTGGCTCCGATTTTGTGTTCCCCAAGGTTGGTTTGGGTCATGGCTTTGCCGACAGCAACAGGATAAATTTTTGTTAGTTGTCCGTCGGTATAGAGGAACAGACGCTGTTGCGGAATGTTGATGACAACATGTTGACCTTGTGAAACGGGCGAAACATCAGGAACGGGTGTGTTGGCAGTTGCGTAGGCGGTCAGAGCCGCGAGGCTTGTACTGAAGAGAATTTTTTTCATGTTTTAAAATTTAAAAAGGGGGTGGAAATATTTCGGGCAATCATACCTGAATCTTTTTGGTTTTGTGCGAAAATACACGTTTTTGCAAACGAAATATGCCCTGTCGGGCAAAATGGATTTTCTTGATGAAGATGCTGACAGATAACAGGCGATATGATGGCGAGGCGGATGTTTTTTCTTTGGATTATGAAGGAAGAGGTGTTGCGCGCGTTGATGGTAAGGCATTGTTTATTGAGGGAGCGATGCCGGGAGAACGGGTACGGTTTGAAATCATCCGTTCGAAAAAACAATTTGATGAAGCACGGGTAATTGACATCATCCGATATTCGGAAAATCGAGTTAAACCGAAGTGTAGGCATTTTGATACATGTGGCGGTTGCTCAATACAGCACATTGATCCGACAGCCCAGATTGCATTTAAGCAGCGCATTATGGAAGAACAGTTGGAACGCATCGGCAAAATCCGACCTGAGCAGATTCTCCCTGCTATATATGGAACGCCATGGCATTATCGGGATCGTGCCAGACTGAGTATTTCAAAGGATACGGGTGGTCGTCTGAAAATCGGTTTTAAGGCAAAAAAGAGCCATGAAGTGATTGATGTCGATTCATGCATGGTGTTGCCGACTCATATTTCTGAGAAGTTGCCAAAAATAAAGCAAATGTTGCAAAGTTTGATAGATTTGGATTTGCTATTCATTGAGTTTTTTAATAGCGAAAAACTAACGGTTTTGAACATTTGTTCCGGAAAAAAACCGCCTAGTCAAAAATTGAGACAACTTGAAAAATGGTTTGATACGATATTCGGTCATGAGAAAAAACAGTGGCAGATTTGGCTGCAAGCCCGAAGACAGGAGGCCCAGCCATTCTATCCGAAAGATTGTCAGCCTTTGGGATATGCTTTACCTGAGTTTGAGGTTGAAATGCCGTACAAACCCGGGGATTTTACCCAGATTAATGCAGGCTTAAATGGAGTGATGGTTGGCAGGGCTTTGAAACTTCTAGATATTCAGAAAAACGAGCGTATTGCAGATTTGTTTTGCGGGCTTGGAAACTTCAGTATTCCTATGGCAAAAAGCGGGGCTGAGGTGGTTGGAATCGAAGGTGAAGGTTCGTTGGTTAAGCGAGCACGAAACAATGCTTCGGCTAACGGTTGTTCCGATAGGGTATCCTTCTTTGAAGCGGATTTGTTTGAAACAGATGAGGTTGTGGTAGCGTCATGGGGTCAATTCGACAAGATGTTGCTTGATCCCCCGAGAGGCGGTGCCTATGCTGTTGTCAAATCACTACATGCTCCGTATTTGCCGGTAAGGATAGTATATGTTTCTTGCAATCCGGCAACCTTTGCCAGAGATGCGGAAGTGCTGGTAAATAAGGGCTATAAGCTGAAATTGGCAGGAGTAATGAATATGTTTGCACAGACTTCGCATGTCGAATCTATAGGTGTCTTCGATTTGGAAAATAGTATATAGGTATTTGCAAAATGGTTTTTTATGTAATTATCGGTTGAATCATGTTATCATAATTCACTCAGAAAATAAGATGATTCGGCAATTTTGATGGTTGCCGGATATGAATATAAAATATAGTTTGTTTGCTGCTCCACAGTAACGGGAGGTGTTCTTGGATTATTCACTTTTAATCGTATTGTTGGCGCTTTTGTTGGTTGTATTGCTGTTTATCCGCTTCAAACAAAGCGGAACGACACATAAAAAAACAACTAAGGTTGCCAAATCATCAATACATCATAACAAATCAAATCAAAAAGATGAGGATGCTCTCACTCCTGATTGGATGGATCAGGTCAATCAATCCGTTTCTAATACTGAACAGCAAGATTGGGAATGGGGTGGTGGAGAGACCTCTGGCTCAACAGCATCAGTATCTGCCCAAGAAGTTGATCCTCTGACTGAATATCAGGTGTACAAACAGTTCGGTTATGAAAGCAAGGCTGCGGAGTCTTTGGCTGGGTATCTGAACGGATTAGGTGATGGAGCTCCCGAAAAGCTGGTTCATGAATTAATCGGGCTGAGTCTCCGTGTCGGTAATATCGATATGTTGGCTGATGCTTTGGAAAAACACGGATTGGTTTTGCCTGAAGAGAGCTTGGCTGAATACGTTAAGATCGGTTTAATGACTGAGCCGACGCACTTGCGCCTGCGGGTTTTGGCGGAGGAACGTTTGGGATGGAGCTTGCAGGAAATTGAGCGCAGAATTGGTGAACCTTCAGGAATTGAAGATTCTTCAGAATCGGATTCAACTTCTTCAGATGATGTGCAGCACACTTCTCCAACTTCTCAAGCTTCAAAACGTTCTTTAATCGTGTTGGGAAAAAAAGAGTTTAATGACATCACCCCTGAGGAAATGGGTGCAGTTATTGGGTTTGTTAAGCCTGAGCATGGTGCGAAAATTTTGAAGGATAAGGTTGATTATAAAACGGCTGTACAACAATATAACCGTGCTATTCAAACCTCTTCTAAACCTGCCAGCTTAATTATTGATGCTTTGAAGTTGGACTACCAAAATGAAGAAATTGGTCAGTTTGCGCAACATTTGTGGAAGCTTTATCACTCACTCGGCCAATATGGCCGCCAAGTGAAAGAACGTATGCTCGGCTGGGGATATAGTCTAGGCTATCATGAGGTTTTTGATGATTTGGAAAAGGGACCAAATGAGAACCGTGTAAAAGAAATCGGTTTGGCCAGAGGTTATTTGCAACCTACTTCTTTGCAAATGAAGGCAAAATACCGAGATTTGGTACAAAAAGACTCGTCCGTTATCAGCATGAATTCTTCACCTGCCGATGAGGCTCTAAAAGAAGTCGAGTCGCTATTGATGTATGGTCAATTAGATTTGGCTGTTGATACTTTGGAGCAGGCCGTACTGCAATATCCGCAAGAGTCTCAGCTATATATCATGTTGTTTGATCTTTACGAAAGAGTTGAAGACTGGGCACGTTTGGAACATTTCTTACGCATCTTGCGTGAACGCGTTGTCAGTTTGCCGGAAGAGGTTATTTTGGCTATGAGCCGTTTGCTTCAACGCGTAAATCAATATTCAAAAAAATAAAATAACATTTAGAGAGTACCATCTATGGACAATCTGTTACCTAAAATTAAAACCATACGGGTTATGCTTCGTGATATGAATGAGCAGCAGGAAGCTGTATTCCGTATGGCTTTCAAAATGCACAATACGACGAATTATCAAATTATCGGTACGGATTCTGCTGAAAAGCCGGATTTGGTTCTGGTAGATACAGATACGGCTGACGGTATTGAGACTTGGAAAACGTTAAAAACCGAATATTCCGATATTCCAGTTGCGATGTTTTGCTCACAAGAACCTTCCGTGGAAACGCCATATCTCCCTAAACCGGTCAAATTTGATACCTTGTTTCCTGTATTGAGAGGTTTGGCTCAAGGTGGCAATGTTTTTAATCCTGCTGATAGTGAGGCAGCAAAACAAAATACTCAGGGTAATGGTAGTACCGAAGGGCGAAAAGCAACAATCAAACGGTTTAATCCGAATAAAGGATTGTTGGGAGCATTGAAGTTCGCTAGTCAAGGCCATCAGGATATTGCCGTTTTACATGAGGGCAAGCCGGTATTGATAGTTTTCCCAAGTATTCAGCGTGTTTTGTTGACTGTTAATGCGCATGATTTGGAGGGGCTTTGTAAAGATGACGATCTTTCTGTGGTATGCAAAGTAGTACCTGATAATCCTCAATGGAAGGAGAAAGCCAAAGTTACCATTATGTCTTGTCTGTGGCAGATGGCGATTTGGACTGCACAAGGTCGTCTGATTTATCCGATGACACCTCAAACTATTTTTACATTGAAACGTTGGCCCAATCTGACCAGGCTGGCTCCTGTGCCTGAATCTATGAGACTGTCCGCCTTTTTGACTAAAACATCGGTTAATCTGAATATCCTCTATAAGGTTATGCCGTTGGAGATGCCTGATATATTGAATTATCTTGCAGCTACCTCCGTAACCGGTTTCTTGGCAACGGACACTGAATACGCACACAATCAGACTAATGTTTCCGAACAAGTTGATGTAAATAGCAATGTGCCTGATAGTCAGATGGTAAAAGATGCTGAGAAGATTGCAGGACCGTCGCAAGAACAGCCACGCGGACTGCTGCAACGATTGATGCGTAAGTTATTGGGAAAACGATAAGAAGGACATGTAATGAAGGAAAATAAGATTATCTTTACCGGTCCGGTCGGAGTGGGTAAAACAACAGCTATTTCAGCTTTGTCGGATGAGCCTCCTGTGCAAACGGACGCATCAGCTTCCGATATGACATTGGTGCGAAAAGGTTATACTACTGTAGCAATGGATTATGGAGTTATTCATTTGGATGAAGAGGTGAAGGTCCACCTTTATGGTACACCGGGGCAGGAACGCTTTAATTTTATGTGGGAGATTTTAAGTCAAGGTAGTATGGGTTTGGTTCTACTTTTGGATAATACCCGTACTAACCCACTAAAAGACCTGCAATTTTTCTTAGAGGCTTTCCGTGAATTATTGAAAAAAGCCCCGCTGGTTGTCGGTGTCACCAAGATGGATATTCGATCATTGCCAAGCGTTGACGTTTATCAGAAATACTTGGCTCAAAACAATTTTAATGTGCCGGTATTTGAGATTGATGCTCGAAGAGAAGATGATGTAAAACAATTGGTAAGTGCAATGTTGTTCTCAATCGACCCGGGTTTAGAGGTATAAAATAAATGGAATCGACTCTTTCTTTACAATCAAATTTATATCCTAAAGTTACACCGGCAGGGGCATATTATGCGGTGACGAGTGATACTCCCAGTGCCAGCCGCACTTTGTTATATAGTTTGCTGAAAGCAAGCCCGACAGAGGTTATCAGCAGTGAGAAAATTTTGGCATGGGCAGATACGAGCGATATCAATACCGCTTTGAATTTACTGTACCGTCTACAACGCCTTGAATTTTTGTATGGTGATGAAAATGCCAGTAATGAGGATATGCATCTTACTGACGAGCAATTGCCTTCCTTATTGGAGCAACTTTCAAGCTCAGGTAAGGCATTATTGGCAGACGAGAACGGATTGTATTTTGCAAATGCGAATTTTCATCACGAGGCTGCCGAAGAGTTGGGGCTTTTGGCCAGTGAAGTGACAAAGATGGACAGCAGCCATCGCCTATTAATCCGTAATAATCTGCATATTAATAATAATGCATGGGGTATTTGCGATCCTTCAGGACAAAGTGAGTTGACTTTCTTCCCCTTATATATCGGTAATACCAAGTTGATTTTGGTTATCGGCGGTATGCCTGATTTGAACAAGGAGGCATTTGTAACCTTGGTCAAAGTTTTATACTACCGCTATGGAAGCCGTTAACACACTAAATACCGATTATTATTTTAGAATGGAATATGTATGCAACAATTATTGATTTCTGTATTGAGCGATTTGAATAATACCTCTCCTGATATTACTGCTTCAGCCGTTATTTCTACTGACGGTTTGCCTATTGCAACCATGTTGCCGACGCATTTAAATGCAGACCGTGTTGGTGCAATGTCGGCAACATTGCTGGCATTGGGTAACCGCTCCGTCCATGAGTTGGCTTGCGGTGAGCTTGATCAGGTCATGGTGAAAGGGAAGACAGGTTATATTTTGCTGAGTCAGGCAGGAGAAAACGCTGTTTTGGCTTTGATGGCAAGGGAAAGCGGTAAGCTGGGTTTGATTTTGTTAGATGCCAAGCGTGCTGCGAAGCATATTGCTGAAATTCTATAAATTCCGGTTTCCATCTGTATTTTGGGAACTTACGCCATTGTATTTTTTTAAAATAGTGTTGACGTAAGTTACTTCTTTCTCTATAATTCGCAATCTTTCCCCGATAGCTCAGTCGGTAGAGCGACG
>NZ_KV812097.1:26974-35548 GCF_001813335.1 Neisseria sp. HMSC055H02
CTGGTTCGAGCCCAGGTCGGGGAGCCAAATATAAAAGCCTGATTGTTTCAGGCTTTTGTCTTATTTACTTAGAGGTCGTCTGAAATATTTCAGACGACCTCTCTCGCTTTTTATGATGTTTTAAATACGACGCATCCTTATTTATAGGAAATTTTCCAATCAGGAATACACAGCCTAATCCTTGATTCTTAGGGAAAATAGTGGTTCAAGAACGTTTAGCGTTATGATGCTTGTACTGTTGCTTTTTATTATATATGTTCATTTACTAAATAAGAAAATGCATAGGGTAGATATGTAGGATTTTTGAAGCAGTATAAGTGGATACGATTTTCAATAGTTTTCGTGTTTTTCATCAAACGACATCTTCTATGGGGAAATTCTCACAAGGTGTTCACGCTTGTTTTGGCTTTCGTCTTGAATCTGTTGCTTGGTGAACAAAAAAAGCTACTTGGAAAATTAAATGTTGGTAAATTCAAGGAAATCTTGGAAGTATTTTATATTTGTTTTTAGCAGGCAGAGTTGATGAATGATAAGATGGAAATGAATGAAAAAAGAGTGATGACATTAGATGACTGGATACGGCAGTCTCCACTACCGCGCATAGAGGCACGTATGCTTCTGCAAAAGTCAGGAGGTTACAGCCGTGTTCAATTAATAATGCAGGGAGCAGAAGCGATTCCGGCAGATGTTTTCGTGCGGTTGGAGAGTTTGGCGGAACGTCGTCTGAACGGTGAGCCAATGGCTTATATCATGGGTGGCCGGGAGTTTTATGGCCGTTGGTTTGAAGTCTGCCCTGATGTTTTGATTCCCCGTCCGGAAACCGAGCATTTGGTTGAAGCGGTTATCGAACATCTTCCGAAAAACGGACGGATTTGGGATTTGGGTACCGGTAGCGGAGCGGTTGCCGTTACGGTGGCATTGGAGCGGAAGGATGCAGAAGTACGCGCGTCTGATATTAGCAGGCAGGCTTTGGTTGTTGCCTGTCGAAACGCAGAAAATTTGGGCGCAGCAGTTGAGTTTGCATCAGGATCATGGTTTGATACAGATAAAACGTCGTCTGAAGACAAATATCGTTTTGACGTTATTGTTTCTAACCCTCCTTATATTGAGGCAGATGACAGCCATTTGAATCAAGGAGATTTGCGCTTTGAGCCTCAAACGGCATTGACCGATTTTGCCGACGGCTTGACCTGTATTCGGGAGCTGGCACAGCGTGCGCCTGAATTTTTGAAAGAGGGCGGGTGGTTGCTGTTGGAACATGGATATAACCAAGGTAGAGTGGTACGGCAGATTTTGTCGGAAAATGGTTTTACAGAGATTGAAACCCGACAGGATTTGGCCGGTTTAGACAGGCTGACTTTGGGCATCAGGCGACATATTGAATAAGAGTTTTGGTGGTTTGAATAATAAAAAACCAAACGTCAAATCCGTACACACCAATACAGTTTGGAATTTAAAAAGGTCATCTGAAAACCCAATTTTTGGTTTTCAGACGACCTTTTTTAAGATTACGCTTTACAAATCAAATTCAGCCACGACCGGCGCATGGTCGCTCGGGCGTTCTTGCGCGCGCGCGTCCAAATCGACATAAACGTCTTTCAATACGGCAGACAGGGAGGGGCTGATGAGCTGGTGGTCGATGCGCAGTCCGAGTTTGCGTTGGAACATTGCGCCGCGATAGTCAAACCAAGTGTAAAACGCGCCTTCGGGATGAATCTGGCGCAGGCTGTCGGTCAAGCCCAGATCCAACAGATTTTTGAACCACTGTCTCTCGATGGATGAGCAGTGGATTTTTTCATGCCATTTTTCGGGGTCGTAGCAGTCGGCATCGGCTGGCGCGATATTGAAGTCGCCGAGCAAGACCAGTTTTTCGTGGCGCGTCATTTCGTCGCGGACAAATTCAGTCAATGCGGCAAACCATTGTTCTTTATATTGGAATTTCGGGCTGTCGAGGGCTTCGCCGTTGACGCAATAGACATTGATGACGCGCACGCCGTTGACGGTTGCGGCGATGATGCGGCGTTGCGGGTCGTCGGGCAGGGTAGGCAGGCCGACGTGTACGTCTTGCGGTTCGCTGCGGCTGATGATGGCGACGCCGTTGTAGGTTTTTTGTCCGCTCCAAACGCTGTGCCAGCCCATCATTTGCAGGGCGGCGGCGGGAAATTTGGCTTGGTCGAGCTTGAGTTCTTGCAAGACGAGGACATCGGGCTGATGGTCGGCAAGCCAGTTTTGCACCTGCGGCAGGCGCACGTTGAGGGAATTGACGTTCCAAGTGGTGATTTTCATGCGGATTCCGTGTGTTAGGGTCGTCTGAAAAGCGTTTCGGGCTTTTCGGGCAAAATAAGGACAAAACAAAAGCGGTTCATGCAAAACCGCTTTGTTAGGTAAACGGGACGTTATTGTAACATCAGGGGATTTTGGCGGCTGCCGGTTTTGAAACAAAAATCCGTTTGAGAAAATAAGGTTCAACAGCTCTTAGGCGGCTTTACGGTTTTCCAAATTGCGCAGCGTATTGAGGATGGCGGCGGCTTCTTCGGATACCAGCCGGTATTCGATGATGCGGTGGTAGCGGGTGAAATCGATCAGACCTTCGGAGCGCAGGCGCGCGAGGTGGTTGGAAACGGCGGTTGCAGGCTGTCCGAGCGCTTCGGATAATTCGGCGATGCTGCGTTCGCTGTCCATCAGCATAAACAAAATGGTCATGCGTTCGGGGTTGGCGATGAGTTTGAGAAGGGAAGAGAGACGTTTGGTTTCCATGGTGTATGCCTTTCTGTTCGTGTAGTTTGATTTGAGAAGCATTACAAAAAGAAGATGATTGTGATTCTTCTTATATTTTTACGAAATTTCAAATGCTTACGTTTGTAAGTGTACATCAATCAGGCGCAAAAGAGAGCATTTGCGTTTAAATTTGCCGTAAATAATTGTTGTTTGATCAAATCCCAATGTATTTTAAGATGAGCAAAAAGACGATTTTTTAGAAATGAAAAACAAGGTTTAATTTATAAGAAAATGAAAAGGCAGAAGTGTAGATTTGGGTTGAAATTTAAAAAATAATTTATAAACAGATAAATATAAAAAGCAAAGCTGTTTTTCCGATATTTGTATTGATAGCAGATAACTGTTTTTTAAAATTAACGAAGTTTTAGGGAAAGTCTTGTCTATACGTTTTCAGTCTGTAAAAATTTTACAACGGTTACTATCAATTTTGTTATTTGGTTTGAAGGAGCATCTTGATGGAAACGGCGTGCAGGCAGTCAAAGAGGTATCGACTGCCTGCGTATTCGGCTATACAATCCGACCACCTTTCTTTGGTATACCTTTATGTATATTCTGATTACCTTTTTCTTCAAACTCTTCGCCGCCATGCCTCTGCGCCTGTTGCACGCATTGGCGGGCGTGTTGGGCGGTGTGGTTTATTATCTGCGCCGTGAGGATCGCGAACGCGTATTTGACAATATGCGCACGGCCGGTTTGCAGTCCGATGAAGCGGCGGTCAAGGCTGTGTTCCGCGAAACCGTCAAAGGCGGGTTGGAATTGCCCGTGGCTTTTTTCAGACGACCTGAAAGCATAGAAAAATTGTTTGTAGAAGTACGCGGTTGGGAGCATGTACAGGCTGCGTTGGATGCGGGCGAAGGATTGTTGTTTATTACCCCGCACATCGGCAGCTACGACCTTGCCGGACGATATATCAGCCAACAGCTTCCGTTTCCGCTTACGGCGATGTACAAACCTCCGAAGCTTAAAGCGATGGATGAAGTCATGCAGGCGGGGCGCGTACGCGGTAAAGGTAAAACCGCGCCGACCAGTATTCAAGGCGTTAAGCAGGTCATCAAAGCCTTGCGTGCGGGCGAAGCCACCATCGTTTTGCCCGACCATGTCCCTGCGCCAGAAGAAGGCGGAGACGGTGTGTGGGCAGAGTTTTTCGGTAAACCGGCTTTTACCATGACGCTGGCAGGCAAGCTTGCGCAGGTAAAAGGGGTTGAGGCATTGTTTTTCTGCGGAGAACGCCTGCCGAAAGGACGCGGGTTTGTCCTGCACATCGAACCCTTACGCGGCGAACTGAACGGCGATAAAGAACACGATGCGCGGGTAATCAATGAAAATACGGAATATTGGATAAGCCGGTTCCCGACGCAGTATCTGTTTATGTACAACCGCTACAAACAGCCCGCAGGTGCGCCGGAGCCTCCCGGGTATGGGTGAAAAAATGTGAAAGGTCGTCTGAAAACCTGGTGTTTGAATTTTCAGACGACCTTTTTTAATCATTTTTGTGGACGGATTCCACGCTATGGGTTTGTTAGTAATTCGAGGTGGGGCACAAGATACGCCGTGCTTAGATTGATTTGAAACCCAACGAAAATCGGATAATTCGCAATGTTGGGTCCGACAATCCAATTTGCCTAAAGGTCGTATGAAAAGTGTTTTCAGACGGCCTTTTGCCTTGATGGCGCAGATGGTGGCGTGGGCTTTGCCTACGAAAATAGCGGGTAAAAGAGGTCGTCTGAAATTTTGGGTTTGGTTCGTGGACAAAGCCCACGCTACGGGTTTGGTAGTGGTTCGCGGATGGTACACGCTACGCGGTGGATGGTTTAATCCCCCTTCGTAACATCCGCTTTATCCGAGTTTCGCCTCTTGCCCAAAAACTTCCCGCCACAACTTCCTGACATTGCCGTAATGTGCCAGCAATTCGTCGGTTACTTCGGTTTTTTCCGCATCGCGCAGTTTGGTGTTGTGCTGTTGCTGGCGGTAGAAGCGGTAGGCGGTGCGGCTTTGTTCGGCGAGGGTTTTGCCGATGAGGCCGCAGTCGGCGGCGATGTTCAAGAGGGCGATGTTGCCGTAGTTGTCGAGGAGTTGCGGATATTTTCGGGCATGGGCAAGGATGAGGTATTGGACAATAAATTCGACGTCGACCACGCCGCCGCGTGCGTATTTTACGTTGCTGTCAACCGGCGGATGGGTGGGGAACATTTTTTCACGCATTTCGATGATTTCGCCTGCCAAGGCGGTTTGGTCGCGCTCGGCGGTGAGGATTTCGGTACGGATGCGGTCGAAGGCCGTCTGAATTCCGGGGGTGCCGCAGATGAAGCGGGCGCGGGTGAGGGATTGGTGTTCCCACGTCCATGCGTTTTCGCGCTGGTATTTTTCGAAGGCGGCGATGCTGTGGGCGAGAAAGCCGGCGTCGCCGTTGGGGCGCAGGCGCAGGTCGGTTTCGTAGAGGCTGCCTGCGCCGGTGGCGGCGGAAAGCCAGTTGGTCAGGCGGCGGGCGAGGCGGCTGTACACGTCGCCTGCGTCGGGATGGGGATCGTCGTAGAGGTAGACGAGGTCGAGGTCGGAGGCGTAGCCGAGTTCTTTGCCGCCGAGTTTGCCGTAGCCGACGACGGCGAATTGCGGGGTGTCGCGGTGTTTTTTGGGCATGTCCGCCCATGCGCACGGCAGGGCGGCGGCGAGTATGGTGTCGGCGAGGGCAGAAAGTTGGTCGGAGAGGGATTCTACCGTCCACAGTCCGGCGAGGTCTTGGACGGCGAGGCGAAAGACTTGGGCGTGCTGGAAGCGGCGCAGGGTGTCCATTTGCGCTTCGGTGTCGCCGCCGCAGGCTTTGAGGTCGTCTGAAAGGGCGGCGGCGAGGGCTTGCCAGTCGAACGCGGTATCCAAAAGCTGCGCGCTGATGAGTTCGTCCAGCAGAATCGGATATTTGCTCAGATATGCCGCCACCCATGAGCTTTGGCTCATAATATGCGCCAGTTGCGCCAAGGTTTGCGGATGCTCGTTGAGAAAGGCGAGATAGGCGGATCGGCGGCTGATGTTTTCGAGGAAGTCAAACAGCCGCATCAGCGTATCGGTCGGATTGGGTTGCTCGGCCGCCGCCTGTACAAACAGCGGCACAATGGCGTCAAAACGCGGCTGGGCGTGTGCGGAGAGATGGCGGTATTTATGGCCGTGCCGGATTTGGTCGAGCCTTGCGGCGATGGTTTCGGCATCGAACCCGTGTTCTTTCAGACGACCTTGCCGTTCTTCTTCGTCGGGTTTGTCCTGCCATGCCCATTGCCATTCGCTGTTGTCTTGCGTTTGCTCTTCGGGTTCGCTCAAAATTTCGTTGAACAGCTGATTCACCTTGGCGCGGTGGGCGTTGAGGTCGTCTGAAAAAGCGGCGTAGCTGTCGAAACCCATGCTTTCGGCGAGCAGTTGCTGCTGTTCGGGCGAGGAGGGCAGGGTTTGGGTTTGCTGGTCGTCCCAGTATTGCAGGCGGTGTTCGACGTCGCGCAGGAAGCGGTAGGCGGCGAGCAGGGTTTCGACGTTTTCAGACGGCATGATGCCCAGCTCGGCAAGTTTCTTCAGCGTTTCCTGCGTGCCTTTCAGTTGCAGCGCGCGCATTTGTCCGCCGCGTATCATTTGGAAAATCTGGGCGATAAATTCGACTTCGCGGATGCCGCCCGCGCCAAGTTTGATGTTGTCCGCCATGCCTTTTTTGCTGACTTCGCTGCGGATTTGGCGGTGCAGGTTGCGCATCGCTTCATACGCGCTGTAATCCAGATATTTGCGGAATACGAAGGGGCGCACCAGCGATTTGATGTCGTTCGGATACGGCGTAACCACGCGGCCTTTGCACCACGCGTAGCGTTCCCATTCGCGCCCCTGCGTAATCAAATATTGCTCCAGCGCGGTTTCGCTCAATACCAACGCGCCCGAATCGCCGTCCGGCCGCAGCCGCATATCGACGCGGAATACCTGCCCGTCGGCGGTGATGTCGTTCAGCAGCGCAATCAGTTTCTGCCCGACTTTGGTGAAAAACTCCTGATTGCCCCGTTCGCGCCTGCCGTCGGTGTCGCCCGATTCGGGATAGACAAAAATCAAATCGATGTCGGAAGACACGTTCAACTCATAGCCGCCCGCCTTGCCCATCGCCACCACGCTCAAATGCTGCGGCGATTTGGTATAACGCCCGATCGGCGTGCCGTACATGTCCTGATAATAGGCGTAGGCAAAGTCCAACGCGGTATTGACGGCAAAATCGGCAAACAGCGTAATCGTGCGGGTTACTTCGTTTAAATCGCTGATGCGGTTTATATCGCGCACGATAATCTGCGACACCACATAACGGCGCAACTCGCGCAACTGCCGCGCCAATTCTTCATCGTTTTCTTCCGCGCGGATTTGGTCCCAATCGGCAAAGGCTTGGAAATCCGCTTCGGTTAAAACCTTGTCCAACATGGGCAGGAAAATTTCGGGCTTGAGTTTGCCGTTGTCGAGCTGGCGGGCGAGGAACAGGGAATGGCGGCGGGCAGTGTCGAGGCAGTTGTCGGACATTTTGGATTCCGTTTGGAAGGATGGCGGGAATGGGATAGTGGATTAACTTTAAATCAGGACAGGGCGAGGGAATGCCGTACCGGTTTAAAGTTAAGGCACTATATCATAGCAATCTTGGAGGTCGTCTGAAACAGCAAAACACCTTTCAGACGACCTTTGCAAAAGCTGACGGCAAAGCGTTTACATGGCAAAATACCGCCTGTTTGCGGGTCATCCGAATTTTTCAGACGACCTTTTACCCTCTTCAAAAGGAATCCCCATGTCTTTGCAAAACATCATCGAAACCGCCTTTGAAAACCGCGCGGACATCACCCCGACCACCGTTACCCCCGAAGTCAAAGAAGCCGTGTTGGAAACCATCCGCCAACTCGATTCAGGCAAATTGCGCGTCGCCGAACGCTTGGGCGTAGGCGAGTGGAAAGTCAACGAATGGGCGAAAAAAGCCGTGTTGTTGTCGTTCCGCATCCAAGACAACGAAGTCCTCAACGACGGCGTGAACAAATACTTCGACAAAGTGCCGACCAAGTTTGCCGACTGGTCTGAAGACGAATTCCGCGCCGCAGGTTTCCGCGCCGTACCTGGTGCCGTTGCGCGCCGCGGCAGCTTCGTTGCCAAAAACGTCGTATTGATGCCGTCTTATGTCAACATCGGCGCATACGTTGACGAAGGCGCGATGGTCGATACTTGGGCGACCGTCGGTTCTTGCGCCCAAATCGGTAAAAATGTCCACTTGAGCGGCGGCGTCGGCATCGGCGGCGTACTCGAACCCCTGCAAGCCAGCCCGACCATTATTGAAGACAACTGTTTCATCGGCGCGCGTTCTGAAATCGTCGAAGGCGTGATTGTCGAAGAAGGCAGTGTGATTTCCATGGGCGTGTTCATCGGACAATCCACCAAAATCTTCGACCGCACTACCGGCGAAATCTACCAAGGCCGCGTACCGGCAGGCTCGGTTGTCGTGTCCGGCAGCATGCCTTCCAAAGACGGCAGCCACAGCCTCTACTGCGCCGTCATCGTCAAACGCGTGGACGCGCAAACCCGCGCCAAAACCAGCGTCAACGAATTGCTGCGCGGTATTTAACCGGCGAACAGAAAAGGGGAGGTCGTCTGAAACAGCCCGAAACATAAACGGGCTTCAGACAAACGGTTTCCCTGTTTGAATGGCAAGAGGTCGTCTGAAAACCGGATTTCGGGTTTTCAGACGACCTCTTTATTTATACGGAATGCAGCGATATTGCGTTGTATAGTGGATTAAATTTAAACCAGTAC
>NZ_KV812097.1:35648-48981 GCF_001813335.1 Neisseria sp. HMSC055H02
GTCCTGATTTAAATTTAATCCACTATATGACTTAAGATGGGGAAGTCAAAAAATATAATTTAAAACAATATATTATCCTGTTTTTCTAGAATTGTTGTATGCAATCGCGTATAATTCTGCGATTAATTTGTTTAACGGTCGTATCAGGCGCATGCCGTCTGAAACCGGATACAGGAGCCCAATTACCATGATGACCTTATATTCAGGCATTACCTGCCCGTTCAGCCAACGCTGCCGTTTCGTGTTGTACGAAAAAGGCATGGATTTTGAAATCAAAGATGTCGATATTTTCAACAAACCCGAAGACCTTGCCGTAATGAATCCGTACAATCAAGTACCTGTTTTGGTTGAACGCGACCTCATCTTGCACGAGTCCAACATCATCAACGAATATATCGACGAACGTTTCCCGCATCCGCAACTGATGCCCGGCGATCCCGTGATGCGCGGACGCGGGCGTTTGGTGTTGTTCCGCATGGAAAAAGAATTGTTCAACTTCGTCCATGTTTTGGAAAACCCCAACGCGACCAACAAAGAACAGGCTAAAGCGCGCGAAGCCATCGGTAACGGGCTGACAATGCTGGCTCCTGCTTTTGCGAAGAGCAAATACATCCTCGGCGAAGATTTTTCTATGATTGACGTAGCGCTGTCTCCTTTGTTGTGGCGGCTTGATCATTACGACATCAAACTCGGCAAATCCGCCGCACCTTTGTTGAAATACGCCGAACGCATTTTCCAACGCGAGGCTTTCATCGAAGCACTGACGCCCGCCGAAAAAGCCATGCGCCGATAAGCTTCCGAAAGGAGATACCATGACGACTTCGACCAAACCCTATCTGCTTCGTGCCTTATATGAATGGTGTATCGATAATAGCCAAACGCCGCATCTGGTCGTTTGGGTTAACGAACATACCCGCGTACCCATGCAATATGTCCGTGACAATGAAATCGTACTGAATATCGGCCCGACCGCCAGCCATAATCTAAATATCGATAACGATTGGATCAGCTTTTCCGCCCGTTTCGGCGGAGTGGCGCACGATATTTGGATTCCCGTCGGTCATGTCATCAGTATCTTCTCACGCGAAAGCGGGGAGGGGATGGGGTTCGAAGTCGAGCCTTACGAGGCGGATGCTTCCGGTAAGGAGGCGCAGCAGGAGCCGGCGGCAGATAAGCCGACTGACGGAGAGCCCGCCAAGTCAGGCAAGGTATTGAAGTTCGTCAAATAAAATGAAAGGTCGTCTGAAAGTAGATTTCAGACGACCTTTTTACTCATATGCATGATCTTTCAGGTTGGGTTCTTTAGAGGAAATTACGTTATCCGTTTGCCCAAGATAACCACATCCGCTTCAAATGTTTCCAAATCGCACACTGCGGGCAATCTGCCCCATTCTTGAAAACCGAACGAGTGGAAAAGATGCAGGCTGGGGTGGTTGTGTCCGAAAATCACGGCCAAAACATTTTTAATACCCAAGGAGGGCGCGCGCTCCAACATATTGCACAGCAGGATTTTACCCACGCCGACCCCGCGCATATTGTGTCGGACATAAATACTGATTTCCGCACTGATGTGATACGCGTGGCGCGGATAATAATCGCTGAAGCTGCCCCATGCCAGCAATTCGCCGCTATGGTTTTTCAAGACATAAAGCGGACGTTTGCCGGAATGTGCTTCAAACCAAGGCTTGCGGGTTTCGATGCCGACGGGCGATAAATCGGCGGTAGATTGGCGCACTTCAATCGTACTGTTGTAGATTTCGACAATGTCGGGCAAGTCTTCTGTTTTCGCTAGAGTAATCGTATATTCCATTTTCAGGCGACCTGACGGCTATTGGATGAGTTTGGAAATGGTTTTAAAGGCAGGATGTTTCGCATCACCCATCAGGTTGAATAATAGGCTCTCAACGTTGGATACGGCGGCTCCGGCAGTAAGCATCTGCTGCAAGGCATTGTCTTTGTTAAGCGCGTTTCTGGAGGTGGTGCATTCGTAAGGAATGTGGACACGGATATTGTGCTTGAGCAAGTCCAAGGTCGTCTGAAGCATACAGATGTGCGCTTCCGCACCGATTAAGATGATGTTTTCGATTTGTTTCTCTTTCAGAATCGCCATGACTTCGGGTGATGCGGCGGAAAAACGGGTTTTTTCAAATATCGGCGTATTGTGCAGAAGCAGGGATATGGCGGGAGTCGTTTTACCCAAACCCTTCGGATATTGTTCCGTTGCTGTAAACGGTATGTTTAGAGCCGACAAGCCTTGCAGCAGGATGCGGCAATGTTCGACCATTTGTTCGCTGCCATGCAATGCGGGCAGCAGGCGTTCTTGAATATCGACAATCAGGCAAAGCGTATTTTCCGTGTTCATTTGGATTTCCTTTCAGACGACCTTGGTAGGAGAGATTTTTGTATCATTGCCACACAATACAGTAAAAGTACTTAAAATCAGTTTATTTTAAGAAAAATAAACACCATGGCAGGACAGTTTGCCAAAGTGTTCTGTATTATGCAAAGGCTTTTCAGGGTTTCCGCTTCTAAGGGATCTGGGAGAGCTGATTAAAACAACTTTGAAAATCACACGGAGGTAATATTATGGGATGGATTGTTACGATCATCATCGGTTTTATCGTCGGCGTCTTGGCAAAATTCCTGCATCCCGGCAGAGAAAATTTAGGATTCATTATGACTACTCTCTTGGGTATAGCCGGATCGGCTTTAGCCGGATTCGTAGGTCAAAGTTTAGGTTGGTATCGTGTAGGCGAGCCTGCAGGATGGATTGCATCAACCATTTTTGCAGTAATTATTTTGGCAGTTTATACCCGTTTTTTGAGAATCCGTTAATAAATATGGATTAAAATAGGGGTTGGCTTGCCGGTCTGTCTCTTTAAAGCGTAATATAAATACCATACTGTTATTTTCCTTCTAAAAGAAAAGGTAGTATGGTATTTTTTAATTCTTTTGGGTAAAAGAAAGAAATACGGCAAGGGTAACTGAATATTTAAAGATAAAAAGAAAAAATCCTACATGATATTTGCAGGATTTTATTTTGGGGTGGCTGATGGGGCTCGAACCCACGACAACTGGAATCACAATCCAGGGCTCTACCAACTGAGCTACAGCCACCGTAAAACTAAAATTTTGGCACGCCCGACAGGAATCGAACCTGTAACCCCCGACTTAGAAGGTCGGTGCTCTATCCGGTTGAGCTACGGGCGCTCATGCCGATTCGTGCTAAAGCATTATTGGTCGGGGCGGTGGGATTCGAACTCACGACCCTCTGCTCCCAAAGCAGATGCGCTAACCGGGCTGCGCTACGCCCCGACTTGAAGAGTGAAACTATACAGATAGGTTTGTAAAAGGTCAACTGTATTTTTAAGTTTGTTTTTATTTCTTGTCCTATCTTTTTATTTTTTATTAAGATTTATTTTTATGAGTATGCCAGGGAATAGAATGAGAATATGAGTTTGAATGTGCAGGAATGTGGTTTTACGGGATGTGTCAAACCGGTTTAAAAATGCGATAATCGCCGATATTGTTCATTTTGATTGGGAAGGAAGGTTTATGGCTGAACAATTAATCAACGGTAAAGAGGTGTCGGTCAAAAGACTGACAAAAGTTACCGAAGCGGTGGTAAAGCGTCAGGAAGATGGTTTGCGCGAACCTTGTTTGGCGGTCATTTTGGTGGGTAATGATCCTGCCAGTGCGGTATATGTCCGCAATAAAAAGCTGGCTTGCGAAAAATGCGGTATCCGTTCTTTGTCTTATGAGCTGCCCGAATCGACTTCCCAAGAAGAGTTGTTGGATTTGGTCGGGCGATTAAATGAAGATGATGCTGTGGACGGTATTTTGGTGCAGCTTCCGTTGCCGGTACATATCGACAGTCAGGCCGTTCTAGAAAATATTGTTCCACATAAGGATGTGGACGGCTTCCATCCTTACAATATAGGACGGCTGGTGGTGAAAATGCCGCTGATGCGGCCATGTACGCCCAAAGGCGTAATGACGCTTTTGGAAGAATACGGGGTCGATCCAAAAGGGAAAAAAGCGGTTGTTGTCGGCGCTTCAAATATTGTAGGCAGACCCCAGGCTTTGGAACTATTGTTGGCACGTGCGACGGTAACGGTATGCCACAGTGCGACGCAAAATCTTGCTGATGAAGTGGCTGCGGCGGATATTTTGGTCGTCGGTGTGGGTATCCCGAATTTTGTTAAAGGCAGTTGGATTAAGCCCGGTGCGGTTGTGATTGATGTCGGTATCAACCGTTTGGAAGATGGCAGTTTGTGCGGTGATGTGGAGTTTGATGTGGCAAAAGAACGGGCTGGCATGATTACCCCTGTTCCCGGCGGCGTCGGCCCGATGACGATTGCGACGCTTTTGGAAAATACCTTGCACGCGGCTGCACTGCATGACTGAATGATATAAATTGTTATGGAAAAGCCGAGCCGGAATACACGGGAGGGATACGGTATCCCGCGTGTTCCGGCTTGGCTTTTTGATGTCGTGGTCAAGGTCGTCTGAAATCAGTCGGTACATGATTGTCCCTTACGATTTCAGACGACCTTTTTTTATTTTTTCAACAGGTGCAGCAGATATTGGCCGTATTGGTTTTTTGCCATCGGGCGGGCGAGTTCTTCCAAGCGCTCGTCTGAAAGCCAGCCGTTGCGCCAAGCGATTTCTTCGAGGCAGGCGACTTGTAGGTCTTGGATGTTTTGCACGGTTTGGACGAATGAAGCGGCTTCGTGCAGGCTTTCGTGCGTACCGGTGTCCAACCATGCAAAGCCGCGCCCCAAAAGCTGGACGGACAATGAACCGTCGTCAATATACATTTGGTTGAGTGTGCTGATTTCGAGTTCGCCGCGTGCGGAGGGTTTGACTTGTTTGGCAAACTCGACGACGCGGTTGTCGTAGAAATATAAGCCCGTTACCGCCCAGTCGGATTTGGGTTGTTTCGGTTTTTCTTCGATGGATAAGGCGTTGAAGTTTTCGTCAAATTCAACGACGCCGAAACGTTCGGGGTCTTTGACTTGGTAGCCGAACACGGTGGCGCCGTGTTTTTTGGAGGCGGCTTGTTTCAGGGTTTGGGTAAACGATTGGCCGTAGAAAATATTGTCGCCCAAGACCAAGCAGACGTTGTCGTTGCCGATAAACTCTTCGCCGATGATGAATGCTTGCGCCAAGCCGTCGGGGCTGGGTTGTTCGGCGTAGCTGATGGAGATGCCGAAATTGCTGCCGTCGCCGAGCAGTCGTCTGAAAGAGGGATTGTCTTCGGGGGTGGTAATGACCAAGATTTCGCGTATTCCCGCCAGCATCAATACGGACAGGGGATAGTAAATCATGGGTTTGTCGTACACGGGCAGAAGCTGTTTGGACACGCCGCGCGTGATGGGGTAGAGGCGTGTGCCGCTGCCGCCGGCAAGGATGATGCCTTTCATAAGTTTCTCCTGAAGGGGTGTGTTTTTTGATTTTCAGACGACCTCTCTGGCTGAGAAGGTCGTCTGAAAACTTATTTTCCTGTTCCTAAGCGTTCCAAACGGTAGCTGCCGTTCAGTACATTTTGCCACCAGGTTTTGTTGTCCAAATACCATTGCACTGTTTTGCGGATGCCGGATTCGAACGTTTCCTGCGGTTTCCAGCCCAGTTCCCTGCCGATTTTGGCGGCATCGATGGCGTAGCGTACGTCATGGCCGGGGCGGTCTTGCACAAAAGTAATCAAGTCTTCGTAGCGCGCCACGCCGGCTGGTTTTTCGGGAACGAGTTCTTCCAGCAGGGCGCAGATGGTTTTGACCACTTCGATATTGGCTTTTTCATTGTGTCCGCCGATATTGTAGGTTTCGCCGACGACGCCTTCGGTAACAACCTGATACAGCGCGCGGGCGTGATCTTCGACAAACAGCCAGTCGCGGATTTGCATTCCGTCGCCGTACACGGGCAGGGGCTTGCCGTCGAGCGCGTTCAGAATCATCAATGGAATGAGTTTTTCAGGGAAGTGGTACGGACCGTAGTTGTTCGAACAGTTGGTTACGATGGTCGGCAGACCGTAGGTGCGCAGCCATGCACGTACAAGGTGGTCGCTGGATGCCTTGGAGGCAGAGTAGGGGCTGGACGGGGCGTAGGGCGTGGTTTCGGTAAACAAATCGTCCGTGCCGTGCAAGTCGCCATAAACTTCGTCGGTGGAAATATGGTGGAAACGGAAAGCTTCACGTTTTTCAGACGACATTTGTTGCCAGTAGGCGCGGGCCGCTTCAAGCAGATTGAATGTACCGACGATATTGGTTTGGATGAATTCGCCTGCTGAATCGATAGAACGGTCAACATGACTTTCCGCTGCCAAGTGCATGACGGCATCGGGCTGATGTTGGGCAAATACGCGGTCAAGTTCTGCACGATCGCAAATGTCCACTTGCTCAAAAGCGTAACGGGGACTGTCGGCTACGTCGGTCAGTGATTCGAGATTGCCCGCGTAAGTTAATTTGTCGAGATTGATGACGGAATCTTGGGTATTTTGGATGATGTGGCGGACAACTGCAGAGCCGATAAAGCCCGCGCCGCCGGTAACGAGGATTTTTTTCATGGGATGGGTCTAAGATACAGTACAGCCTCGAATTATAACTGTATCTATTTTTTTTTTGCAGCTTAAAATTTAACTTAATGTTACGTAATTTTCTATTGGTTCTATTTTTCTTTACAGGCATGTAGTGTTTTTTATGACATAAAGGAACAACCCTGTTGTTTTAAATTCAATTTGATAATGTAACTGCTTTTTTAGGGCAAAGACTTTTCGCATGTGGCGGGAGTTGGGCGTGCCGGAATATAAAATGCGTTCTGCCGTATATCTTGCTTTTGCCGATATGGTGCCTGGCATGATTCCTGTCGTCGGTACGCTTATTTATATTTTCTTGCAGCCGAGCCGCCGTACTTTGAAAGTCATAATAAATATGTGCGCAGCGAGTATGGCGTGGATCGTGACCTGCATTTGGAGCGCCCGTTTATGCATGCGGCTTTGGAGAAGAAACAACAAAAATCAGATTTTTGGCGCAAACCTGTTGCGGCTTGGTTTTATCTGCATCTACCGGATTTTTTTGGTTTGATTGTGTTGGTGTTGATGGGCTGGATAACGGTTGCAGTAAGTAAATGGGCGTGGAGCGGTATGACTTATTTGTTCCACGCTGTTGCCGGTTGGTTTTGAATGTTTGTGATTTGAATGGAGATATATAGCAGGTTAAGTTTGAATCAATATTGCGTTTTAATGTCCGAGGTATAGGGAGAATTGCTCTCTAAGTATGAGCGTACCAAGTGGACTGGTTTCGTACTGTCCATACTATCCGCGATTTTGCTCTAATTTAAACTTAACCTGCTATATTTAAAACATACGTTTAGGTTTTGCTTCCTAAAGGCGCAGACAATGACAAATCACTGACTTAATTGATGTCCAAACGTTCCATACGGTAGCGCATGGAGCGGAAGCTGATGCCCAAAAGCTTGGCTGCCTGAGTGCGGTTGTAACGGGTTTGCTGCAACGCCTGTTCGATAATGCCGCGCTCGATTTGGTCAAGGTAATCTTGAATCTGCATGGTGCGCGGGTCAAACGGCGGAAGCGGCTGGTGATCCAAAGTTTCGCCTTTTCGTGTTTCGGAATCGGCGATGTCGTCAAGACTGAGGTTTGGATGGTCGTTTTTGGGCGCCGTCGTGTTTTGGATTTGCAAATCATCCAACTGGATAACTTGTCCGACAGTCAGGGCGACGGCGCGTTCGAGGATGTTTTCGAGTTCGCGGAAGTTGCCGGGATAGCTGTAATGCAGCAGGGCTTCTTGCGCTTTGGGACTGAGTTTGTAGGTTTGCGTACCGTGGCGGTGTTTGTAGAGCAGGTACAGAATCAGCGCGCCCAAGTCTTCACGCATTTCGCGCAGGGGCGGCATGTGCAGGGTAACGACGTTGAGGCGGTAATATAAGTCTTGGCGGAACGCGCCGCTGTCAACGAGGGCTTCAAGGTTCTTGTGGGTAGCGCAGATGATGCGGACATCGACGAAAGTTTCGCGGGCATCACCGATGCGGCGCACGGCTTTTTCTTGGATGGCACGCAGGAGTTTGACTTGCATAGCAAGCGGCAAGTCGGCAACTTCGTCGAGGAACAGCGTTCCGCCGTCGGCGTGTTGGAAGAAGCCGAGACGGTCTTGGTCGGCGCCGGTAAAGCTGCCTTTTTTGTAGCCGAAGAATTCGCTTTCCATCAGGTTTTCAGGAATCGCGCCGCAGTTGACGGCGATAAAGGGCTTGTCAGCACGATCGGACAATTCGTGGATGGTACGCGCAGCCTGTTCTTTACCGGTACCCGATTCGCCGGAAATGTAAACGGGCACGCCGCTGCGGGCGAGGCGGCGGATCAGGTGGCGGACTTCGACCATTTGGGGCGAACTGCCGAGCAGCCGCGGCATATCTTCTTCGCCGCCCAATTCGGGCACGTCTTCGTTCGCACGCATGGCGATTTCGCCGGTGGCAAAGCGTTCTTTCATGGAACGCAGGCTTTCGGGCACGGAGACAGAACCGCTCAAGTCGCGTTTGGGCGGCTTGGGCGGGGTTTTAGGCTTGTTGAATGCGGCTGCGACGGGCGCGGACGGTTTTTCGGTCGGCGGCTGGGCAATTTCATCGGTGCTGTTGGAAACAGAGACGGCGGATTTAACCAACGAGCGAAGTTGGGAAAGGGTAATCGGCTTTTGCAGGTAGTCGAACGCGCCCGCATTAAGGGCTTCGACCGCCTGGTCGGCATTACCGAAGGCGGTAATGACGGCGACAGGGGTGTCGAGCATGAGTTCGTCTATGTATTGGACGACTTCGAGGCCGGAGCCGTCGGGCATCCGCATATCGGTCAAGACGAGGGAATAGTCGTTGTTGTCGAGCTTGTCTTTGGCATCTTCTACGCCGACGGCAGTCTGCACGCGCAACCCCATCTTCATCAGCGTCATTTCCATCAAGTCACGGATGTCGGCCTCGTCGTCGACGACCAATACTGGGTCTTGCAGCTTACTCATTGTGTTCTCTCGGTAAAATCAGTTCGAATCCGTTCATTTCGGGGTGGTAATGGAGTTGACCCATATTGGCGTGTGCCAGTTCGCGGGCAACGTACAACCCCAATCCCGTACCCTGTTTTTCCGTGGTGTAGAACGGCTCGAAGAGATGGTTGCGGACTTCGGGCGAAATGCCTTTGCCGTTATCGGCAACGACGATGGAAATGTGCATCCTGCCGCTGGGGCGGATCAGGACGGTAATCGCGTTTTCGTCCTGACGGCTGTGCCGCCACGCGTTATTGCAGAGGTTCCACATGATTTGTTGGATGTGCATCACATCAGCGAGGACGGTAAGGTTGTTGCCGTCCATGTTCATGCGCAGGCAGCCGATGGCTTCGGAATTGTTGAGCGTGAACTCTTGTTTGAAGTCGAGCCAGAATTTCATCAGGTTGATCGGCTCGCGGCTGATATTGTCGCGTTTGTTGAGTAAAGAGATGTCTTCCAACATTTTATCGATGCGCTGGATGTTGCTGTCGATGATGCCGCAAAGCTTGGCTTTAACGGGATCGGGTTCGGCATCGTCATCACTTTCTTGCAGCAAATCGCTGGCGTGACGGATGGCGGACATCGGATTACGGATTTCGTGGGCGAGGTTCGCGGTAAGCTGTCCGAGCGAGGTGAGCTTGGTGGACATTGCCTCTGCCGCGACTTCGCGCAGCGAACGGACATACAGCATGAGCAGTTCCGTCTGTTCCTGAATCAGCGGGACGGCGCGGACGTGCATGGCGTGTTGGAAGATGTGGATATCGGTTTCAAACGGTTTGTCGGGATGATATTGCCAGCGTGTAACCAATTCGCCGAATACGACTTCCTGCTGGTCAACCACCAAACCGGGGAAATAGGTTTTTGCCTGTTTGTTGAAAAGCCAGACGCGCTGGGTGCTGTCGATGACGATAACGGCTTCCTGCACGCGGTTGAGAACGAGGCGGTTCAACCCGCTGATGCGGCGGTAGGCAAGCTGATGGCGGCTGGCGGATTCGGTCGCTTGCTCCAAATAGCGGGCGGCGAACGAAGTCAGCATGGCGACAAGGTAACACGCGCCGCAGAGCAGGACCGTAGTAATCAGGGGCTGCGTATCCCAATCAAACGGATGCAGGCGGATACTGCCGTCGAGCAGCAGATTGAAGAAGAACAGCATGGACGCGTAGCCCGCGTACAGCATGGGATAATGCCCGTAGCTGAGGAGGCAGGACGTCGCGACGAAAGGAAGGACAAGGATGCCGAAGCCCGAATCGACTCCGCCGGCAATATACACCAGTATCATCATCATCGAAATATCGACGACTGCGCTGGCATTGGGCAAATCCAAAGTCTGCCATTGCCAGTCTGGACGGGCGACGGATAACAAGATGAGGAAAGAATACAGCGCTGCCCAGCTGTAAAATTCGACGGGAGGGAATGACATGCCGATATGGGTGCCATTACTGTAAACGCCGAAAGCATGCATGACCAACAGCGGCAGCACGATGGCAATGCGGGCAATATTGATTAAACCGGGTATCCGCTCGCTCAGGTTTCCCAGTTCCTGAAAGCCGGACTTACTCATATCCGCAACCCTTTTTGTTTATTTTTATCATTATTAGTACCTGTTTTTGAAATCGTTCTGCAATATTTCCGCAGACGGTCGTAAATATTTTTTTAATTTTGTCAGCATAACATAAAACGACCGTGTTTTCTAGGTTTTCAATGTGTTATCGTTTCCTCTGTTGCTTATTCGGAAGCTGCGGACAAGGTTTTCAGACGACCTGAGATGTCCAAGACCTTCCCTTTTTTGCCGCGCTTGCCCTCGATGTCGCAAATGCGCAATTTTTCCTGATGCGCCGCACCGCGCTTGCCGACGGTTTCGACGATGAATTCCGCAGCCGTGGTCACGAGGACGTGTTCCAGCGATGCGCCGTCGGTCAGCGACATCAATTGCAAACCGCGCCCTTTGGGCATGACTTTGAGTTCGCCGATGGAAAACGCCAAGAGGCGGTGGTCGCTGCTGGCCAGTACGATTTTGCAATCGGGATTGATGAGCGAGGAAGCATAGACGGCAATCGGCGGCAGGACGGTTTCGCCGCTGTCCACAGTCATCACCACTTTGCCCGCTTTCACGCGTCCGACCATATCGCCCAGCTTGGTGATAAAGCCGTAGCCGCCGCTGCCTGAGAGCAGGTAGTGCTGTTCGGGCTGTCCGGTGAGCATGGCGACGGGTTTCGCGCCGTTTTGCAGCTCGATTAACGATGAAACCGGCACGCCGTCGCCGCGTCCGCCTGGGATTTCGGCGGCATCGAGCGTGTAGGTTCTGCCCAATGAATCGAGGATGACAACGGGTAAAACAGTGCGGCCTTCAAGGGTTTGCTTGAGGCGGTCGCCTTCTTTGAATGCGGTTTGGCTCAAATCAAGGTTGTGTCCGGCCCGGCTGCGTATCCACCCTTTTTCCGACAGAATCAGCGTGATGGGTTCGTCGGCGGTGGTTTGCGTCAGCACGGCGCGTCCGGCTTCTTCCACCAGCGTGCGGCGCGCGTCGCCGAACTGCTTCATGTCCGCCTGCATCTCTTTGATAATCAGCTTGCGTTTTTCGTTTTCATCGCCCAAAAGGATATTCAGACGACCTTGTTCTTCGCGCAATTCGTTCAATTCTTTTTCGAGTTTGAAACCTTCCAAACGTGCCAACTGGCGCAGGCGGATTTCCAAAATGTCTTCGGCTTGAATTTCGGTCAGCCCGAATGCCGCCATCAAATCGGCTTTCGGGTCGTCTGATTCGCGGATGACTTTAATCACTTCATCAATGTGCAGAAAGACTTTCAGACGGCCTTCAAGGATGTGCAGCCGTTTTTCCACTTGGTTCAAACGGAATTTCAGACGACGTGTTACAGTCACGACACGGAAATCCAGCCATTCCTGCAAAATCGTTTTCAGGTTTTTCTGCGCGGGGCGGTTGTCCAGCCCCATCATCACCAAGTTCATCGACACGTTGCCTTCCAGCGAAGTCTGCGCCATCAGCGTGTTGATGAAGGTATCCGTATCGATTCGGCTGGATTTTGGTTCGAACACCAGGCGAACGGGATGTTCGCCGTCGGACTCGTCGCGCACGCGGTCGATTAAATCCAGCATCAGCTTTTTGGTGTTGAGCTGGTCTTGGTTGAGCTGCTTTTTACCTGCTTTCGGTTTCGGGTTGGTTTGTTCTTCGATTTCGGCAAGGATTTTGGCGGAGTTGGCGTTCGGCGGCAGCTCGGTCACAATCACGCGCCATTGCCCGCGCGCCAGCTTCTCGATTTCATAACGCGCACGCACGCGCACGCTGCCCTTGCCGGTTTCGTAAATCCGGCGCAATTCGTCCGCCGGTGTGATGATTTGACCGCCGCCGGCAAAATCGGGCGCGGGAATATACTGCATCAGGTCGGCGGTTTCTAGCGTCGGCTTCTTCAACAGTGCAATCGCCGCCTGCGTCACTTCGTTCAAATTGTGCGACGGGATTTCGGTCGCCATGCCTACCGCGATGCCCGACGCGCCGTTGAGCAACACCATAGGCAGACGGGCGGGCAGGTGCAGCGGTTCGTCAAACGCGCCGTCGTAGTTCGGCACGAAATCCACCGTCCCCTGATTGATTTCGGACAACAGCAATTCCGCAATCGGCGTGAGCCGCGCTTCGGTGTAACGCATCGCCGCCGCCCCGTCGCCGTCGCGCGAACCGAAGTTGCCGATGCCGTCGATTAAGGGGTAGCGCAAGGTAAAATCCTGCGCCATCCGCACCATTGCTTCATAAGCGGAACTGTCGCCGTGCGGGTGATATTTACCCAAAATCTCACCAACCACACGTGCCGATTTCACCGGCTTCGCCCCCGCCGTCAAACCCATATCGCGCATGGCAAACAAAATACGCCGCTGTACGGGCTTCTGGCCGTCTGAAACTTCAGGCAGCGCGCGACCTTTGACCACGCTCATAGCGTATTCGAGATAGGCGCGTTCGGCGTACTGACCTAAGAGCAGGTAGTCTTCGCCGACGGGGAATGGGACGGAAACGTGTTCGTTCATAAGGAAGCTGGAAATAAAGGTAAAGGGCGATATTGTAAAGTATAGTGGATTAACTTTAAACCAGTACGGCGTTGCCTCGCCCTTACCGTACTATCTGTACTGTCTGCGGCTTCGTCGCCTTGTCCTGATTTAAAGTTAATCCACTATAAAAATGGGGTTTCTGTTAGAGAAGGGCAGGTCGTACTGAGTTTTGATTGGGCATTGGCGGGAAGTTTATGAAATTTTAGATATTAAGGGTCGTCTGAAAATTTTCAGACGAC
>NZ_KV812097.1:49081-61624 GCF_001813335.1 Neisseria sp. HMSC055H02
GTCGTCTGAAAATTTTCAGACGACCCTTAAATATACAGTAGTGGTCAATATTTCAGTACGGATCCAACCGGTTTGTTAGCCTCATGCCTGTACGTTGGATATAAATGCCTAGTTGGGTCGGAGAAAGTATTTTCAGACGACATAGAAGGTCGTCTGAAAAGCTTTGGTTTGAAAAAGTAGGTATCGGCATTCTATAAAACTGCACAGTTCCGGAAATGCAGCAGTTATTCGTACACAATTCCTGCAATTATCTCATGTTCGTTCAACCCGCCGTATTGTTGTTCCCAATCGTGTGATGCTTCGAGTGTATCGCATTCTTGGGCGACGGATAATTGGATACCGTCCATTTTGTCGGAGGCCATTCCGCTAAGGCGGTCGCACATCTCGGCAGAGAGATGTTGTTCGGAAGATTGATGGGCTTCTGAATAACTGAAAGGAAATGCCAAAAATCCTAAAACGAAGGCAGCAACGGCGAGCCATGCATTTTTACGGTAACGGGTCATTATATCCTCCAATCAAATAAAACTAAGATTTTTCTTACTTGCTTGTGTCAAACAGCCTTTGCTTCATGAAAATCTGATTACAATCATCGTAATATATGCCATGTTTTACCTGATTATGGCTGAAGAAGGCCTGGTTTTTTTGAAGCGTTGGAAGAATCATACTAAGCAAAAACAAAAAATGCAATACTTTTTCTTAATTCAACTAATATTTTTCTTACATTTTTAATAAAACTAAGGTAAAATAAACCCACAAGTGCTTCATTGTAGGAGGCACATTTCAGCCTGAGGATCGATATGGATACATTTAAAGACAGATTGGTGTTTTTGTGGAAAGACGAAGCGCGCCAAGCCAAAATTGCCGCAGACATTGATATGACCATTGCGGGATTTAGTAGGATTTGGAACGAAGGCGGTTTGCCGAAATCGGAAACTCTAAAAAAAATCAAACAACTGAAAGGTTGCAGTATTGACTGGCTGTTGACTGGGGAGGGGAGTCCGTTCCCTAATGTGCAAGTTCCGTCTTCTACTGCAGTTGCTTATGATACATTGGGTAATCTGGTTGATATCGACGAGTTTGTCTTTGTTCCGCGTTATGATATTCAGGCTGCCGCCGGACATGGGCGGTTAGTAGGTGATGAAAAACCTGTTTTTACCATGGCATTCCGTCGGTATTGGGTAGAAAATTATGTTACCCGTGATACTAAAAACCTTTCCGTTATTTCGGTCAAGGGGGATTCTATGGAAGGGGTTTTGAATGATGGGGATACTATTTTAATCAATCATGCTGAGACTGCGCCGAAGGATGGGCTGTACGTTTTGAGGCTTAATGAGAATTTGTTGGTAAAACGATTACAGCTGATGCCAGGCGGGGTGGTGAATGTGATTTCCGCCAATGAGGCTTATCCGACTTTTGAAATTGATTTGAATAATTTGACTGACGATGTTGCCATTATCGGGCGTGTCGAGTGGTTCGGGCGAAATATTTGAATGGTGTAGTCCTTGTATTTTCAGACGACTTGTTAAGTAGTGGTTTATGGTTTTTATCTCTATTGATAAATATAGAAGTGGACTCCATCTTGCATGGAGAAGTCCGTGAAGCTGCAACTCTTGATGCCGGTCAATCTGAGGGCAGACTTGCTTTAGGTTAAGGTTTGCAGGACAATATCGAAAATATTCATATAAAAGGAAACACATCATGTCAGACGAAAGTCCAATTATTTTCACTGATAGCTGCTGTACCAAGGTTGCCGATTTGATTGCAGAAGAAAACAATCCCGATTTGAAATTACGCGTGTTTGTTAATGGCGGAGGTTGTTCGGGATTCCAGTATGGTTTTACTTTTGATGAAATCAAAAATGATGACGATTTTGAAATTCAGAAAAACGGCCTGACTTTCTTGGTGGACCCGATGAGCTACCAATATTTGGTTGGTGCGGAAATTGATTACACTGAAAGTTTGCAAGGATCGCAATTTGTTATTCGTAATCCGAATGCAGAAACGACTTGCGGTTGCGGGTCATCCTTCTCAGTTTGAGCCATATGTAGATAAAAAAGGCCGTTTGTTTATACAAACGGCCTTTCGTTTGTAATTGCTTTCCAATAAAAATCATCTGTCTTATAATCTATAATTCCCTTTGGGAATATTTACTCATGTACTATCTGTTATTTGATTTACATTCAGCTTGGTGCCGATAGGTTGCATACCCAAAGCTAATTATCAGATAGTTGGGTAGTTTAGGAAGTTTCGGGAGTAGTGTCTAAGTCAGATGATAGGTTGACGGATCGCTGCCGTGTATCATGGTATAAGCAAAATCAAGCCGGTTTCCGTGAATGGGATTAAAAGTTCGGTTTGTTCTAGGATAACAATGAAAAAATCTGACAAACTTTACGATGTTTATGTTTCTTATCCTCCAGATGTCGATCGTGAGCGTATCAACTCATGCTTATATGATAATTTGCCGGAAAAAGAAGCAGAAGACTTGGTTCAGGCTCTTTCTGAGCGTCCGCAAGCGATTATTGCTGAAAATTGCACACAGGATGAACGTGAGAATGCGCAGCAGTATTTCAACTACTTGGGGCTTGATGTTATTGTGCGTCAATCCATGGAGTTGCAGGTAAGCAGTGAGACTGAAGATGAAAACGAGGAAGTTTCTTTAAAGCAATGCCCCGTTTGTATGACGATAACTGAGGATGTGGCGGCAGAGGAATGTGCCGTTTGCCATTTTCATTTTGCCAGTGCAACCGAGCAAATTATCCAACGCAAACGCATCGAATGGCAGGAAAAGGTGGCGTTCGAGCATAAAAAACAAGCTGAAATTGAGCATAAACTGCAGCTTGAAAAAGAGCGTGAAGAGAAGATGCTGCGTAAAGAAATCCGTGCGGAACTTGAAAGCAAATTGCGGCAGGAGTTGAGGCAGGATCCTAGGCTGGTGGGTCTTGCTTCCAAACGCAATATGATTGTTCTGGTTTCTGTTTTGGGTGTGTTGGCTATGTTCGGCTTGGTGGCGGCAGGATATTTGGCAGCCAAATACCTTTGATGACTGCTTTTAAATTTGCATATATCGTAGGCCGGATTTTGTTTTGAAATCCGGTTTTTGCTATTGGGGTATGCTGCTATGAAGGTTCATATTGATTTTGTGAGGATGCTATATCGTGTCTATTGAAACGGACTGTCCAATGTACCATAATCCGATTGTTCCATTCCTATTAAAACAATAAAGGTCAAAATCATGTGCCAACTGCTCGGCATGAATTGTAATACCCCAACGGACATTATGTTTTCCTTTGAAGGCTTTCGCCGTCGCGGCGGCATTACCGACCATCACGCCGATGGATTCGGTATCGGTTTCTTTGAAGGGAAAGGTGTACGGTTGTTTCACGATGATAAGCCCAGCGCAAATTCCCCGGTTGCCGACTTGGTTCGCGCCTATCAAATCAAATCTGAAAACGTCATCGCCCACATCCGTAAAGCCTCGCAAGGGCAGACTTCTTTGGCCAATACCCATCCTTTTATGCGCGAAATGTGGGGCGAATATTGGCTCTTTGCGCATAACGGGCATTTGATTGATTTTTATCCGGAACAAGGCGAGTATTACCATGCTGTCGGTACGACCGACTCCGAACGTGCATTTTGTTATATCCTCAACCGGCTTCGCAGCCGCTTTGCTGAGAAACCTGATTCCGATACTTTGTTTGATGCCGTTGCTGCGCTAACTCATGAAATTCGCCGCTTCGGATTGTTCAATTTTGTGATGTCAAACGGCGACTGCCTGTTTGCCCATGCCAGTACGCTACTGCACTATATCGTGCGTAAAGCTCCTTTCGGCAAGGCACGGCTTTTGGATGATGACGTGATGATTGATTTTTCCGCAGTTACCACCCCGAATGACAAAGTCTCCGTTATTGCCACATTGCCCTTGACCCGCGACGAAACTTGGTCGCAATTAGCCGTTGATGAATTGGTCATGTTTCGAGACGGTGATATTGTCCGCAGCGACCGCCCCGAAAGCCCTGTTTACATGAGTGCGGAAGAGGGGTTGGCAATCGCCCGCGCAGTCGGCGTGTCCGTATAAATATGAAAGGTCGTCTGAAAAATGTTCAGACGACCTTTTTCATGTCGCTTTTATCAATAATTGGTCGAGCAGAACTGCTCACGTTTGTCCGCATCGGCGGCATAACAAGTCAAGCCCATGCCCGCCGCGTTGCTGTTGTTCGCCTTCGCTCCCGGTTTTTTGTTCACCAAAACCTTGCCGTTTTTCCCAATCTCCACGGTTACGCCTTTACCGTTTTTCAGCTTCCATTTCAATACCTGCGCATCGGCATTCTGACACTTATTGACCGTACAGCCGCCTTCAGCCGCGACATTACCATTTTTATAAATCACACATTGCTGCTGACTGTCGGTACAGGCCGCATAGGCAGCAACGGAAAAACAGGAAATCAGCGCGGCAAACAAAACAGGTTTCATGGTTTGGACTCCTTGGGTGGTGATGATGGGTTGGTAATATTTGGAACTATACGCCTGTTTGTATGGGTAAACCAGCGGGTATGAGATAAGTAATATATTGATTTAATATTTAAATAAATTTCTAATTTTATCAATCAGTTGGTAATAAAATATTCATTAGCGCGATATTAATATAGTAGTTGCTTCTGCCTATCTTTTCTTTATGCAGGAATCCACCTTCTGTCAGTTCGTCCAGATATTTGGCGGCACTGGGGCGGGAAACGTTCAGCGTTTTCATCAGGAAATCGATTTTTGTGTAGGGATGATTGAACAGGTGGTTAATCAGGTCTTGGCTGTAGAAGTTGAAGTTTTCCCTGATGCGGTGTTTGTAGTCCAGCATCGCCTGATGGATGTGCTGCACGGTATCGATGCCGTCCTTGGCGGTTTGTTCCACGGCTTCCAGCATATACAGCAGCCAACCTTCCCATTCACCCGTATCGCGTACGTGTTGCAGCAGGCGGTAATATTCGCTTTTGTTCCGCACCAGATAGCGGCTGAGGTATAAGACGGGAATATCCAGCAATCCGGTTAAAACCAGATACAGCACATTGATAATCCTGCCTGTTCTGCCGTTGCCGTCGTAAAACGGGTGAATGCTTTCAAACTGGTGGTGGAGCAGCGCCATGCGGATCAGCGGATCGATAGGTTTTTCCGTGTTGTCGTCGTTGATAAATACTTCCAATCTACCCATCAGGTGAATGATGTCATCCGTATGTTGCGGCGGCGTATAGACGGTTTCGCCGGCACGGTCGTTTCTCAGCATCGTCCCCGACTGTTGACGGAATCCGGCACGGTTCTTTTCCAACTCGGCCTGTATCGTCAAAATATGATTGTTGGTCAGCATTCCGTGTTCTTGGATAAGGTCGAAGCCGCAATGCAGCGCTGAAGCATAATTTTGCACTTCTTTGATGGCAGGACTGGACGGACTTGCCGATATTCCTGCACGGAACAGTTCGTCATGGGTGGTAATGATATTTTCGATTTCGGAACTGTCTTTGGCTTCCTGCAAAGACAGCGTGTTAATCAGAATGCCTTGGTTGGGAATGCTGCGGCAGATGCCTTTTAATTCGGCCAGATAACGATGTGCGGAATTCAGTTTTTTCAAGACAGGGACCGTTTCGAGGTCTGCTTCGGGAGGGAATTGTTCGATCGAGTACATTTTAGGTTTTCGGTTAATTAATAAAAAAATCCCATTTTTTTGCTATATCGCTTCGATATGATAAAAAAACGGGATTTTTTTTACAATTTAATTTTATTTATTTGTTTCAAAACGGTTTTAATTTAAATAGCACTTCAGACTACTGTTACCGCTTCAACTTCGCAAACGCATCCGCCATCGCCGAATTGGTCGGGGCACGGTCGTTGCGTTGGGGTTTACGGTCGCGGCGTTCCTGATGTCGGGTTTCAGACGACCTGTTGCCTTTGGCTGCGCTACCCGCCTCGTCATCCAGTCGCATGGTCAGCGCGATGCGTTTTCTGGCGGCATCGACTTCCAGCACTTTCACTTTCACCACGTCGCCGGCTTTCACGACTTCGCGCGGGTCTTGGACGAACTTATTGGACAGGGCGGAGATGTGCACTAGGCCGTCCTGATGGACGCCGATGTCCACGAACGCGCCGAAGTTGGCGACGTTGGAAACCACGCCTTCGAGTATCATGCCGACTTGCAAATCGCTGATTTCGTGGATGCCTTCGGCGAAGGAGGCCGTCTGAAACTCGCCGCGAGGGTCGCGGCCGGGTTTTTCCAGCTCGGACAGGATGTCCAGAATGGTCGGCAGGCCGAAGCGTTCGTCGGTGAAGTCGGACGCTTTGATTTGCTTCACGCGCTCGCGGTTGCCGATGAGTTCGGCGGCGGTAATGCCTTGTTGCGCCAGCATTTTGGCGACGACGGGATAGGCTTCGGGGTGGACGGCGCTTGCGTCCAGCGGCTCTTTGCCGCCGTTAATCCGCAAAAAGCCCGCCGCCTGCTCGAAGGTTTTTTCGCCCAAACGCGGTACTTTCAGCAATTTTTTGCGGCTGTCGAACGCGCCGTTTTCATCGCGGTAGGCGACGATGTTTTGGGCAAGGGTTTGATTCAAACCGGAAATCCGCGCCAAGAGCGGGGCGGAGGCGGTGTTCACGTCCACGCCGACGGCATTCACGCAGTCTTCGACCACCGCGTCCAGTGATTTGGCGAGCTGGCTTTGGTTCACGTCGTGCTGATACTGGCCCACGCCGATGGATTTGGGGTCGATTTTGACCAGTTCGGCGAGCGGGTCTTGCAGCCTGCGGGCGATGGACACCGCGCCGCGCAGGGAAACGTCCAAGTCTGGGAACTCGCGTGCCGCCAGTTCGGACGCGGAATAAATCGACGCGCCGGCTTCGGACACGACGATTTTGTGCAGCCCCATTTCCGGCATTCCGCGCACCAGTTCGCCCGCGATTTTGTCGGTTTCGCGGCTGGCGGTGCCGTTGCCGATGGCGATGAGCTTCACGCCGTGCTGTTTAATCAGGCGAGACAGCGTTGCCAACATATTGTTTTCTTGGTGCAAATAGACGATGACGGTATCCAGCAGCTTGCCCGTGTCGTCCACCACGGCGCATTTTACGCCGTTGCGGTAGCCGGGGTCGAGACCCAGCGTGGTCAGCCGTCCGGCGGGCGCGGCAAGCAGCAAGTCTTTGAGATTGCGGGCAAACACGGTAATCGCGTCGGTGTCGGCGGCTTCTTTCAGACGACCTAAGGCTTCAAGTTCCAGCGACAAAAAGATTTTCGCGCGCCAAGTCAGGCGCACGGTGTCGCGCAGCCATTTGTGGCCGTCTGAAACCTTGAAGCGGCGGGCGATGATTTGCTCGTATTCGCTTTGCTGCGTAATCGGCGTGTCGTCGGGCTGGTATTTGAGCGCGATGTTCAACACGCCTTCGTTGCGGCCGCGCAAAACCGCCAGCGCGCGATGGCTGGGCATGGCGCGGACGGGTTCGCGGTGGTCGAAATAATCGCTGAATTTTTCGCCTTCGGTTTCTTTGCCTTCAACGACTTGCGCGTGGATTTCGGCTTCGTTCCACAGCTTGTCGCGCAGCGTGCCGATGAGTTCCGCGTCTTCGGCAAACTGCTCCATCAGAATCGCGCGCGCGCCGTCCAATGCGGCTTTGGCGTCGGGGACGTTTTCGTTCAGGTAGCCTTGCGCGGCGGCTTCCACGTCCTGCGGCTGCTCGGCAAGCAGCACGTCCGCCAGCGGCTGCAAACCGTGTTCGCGCGCGATTTGCGCTTTGGTGCGGCGTTTGGGCTTGTAGGGCAGATACAGGTCTTCCAGCGCTGTTTTGTTGTCGGCGGCTTCGATTTGCTCCCTGAGGTCGTCTGAAAGTTTGCCTTGCTCTTCAATGCTTTTTAAAACAACGGCTTTGCGCTCTTCCAGCTCGCGCAGGTATTGCAGCCGCTCGGCAAGCTGGCGCAGCTGCGTATCGTCCAGCCCGCCCGTGGCTTCCTTGCGGTAACGGGCGATAAAGGGCACGGTCGCGCCGTCGTCCAAAAGCTCGACGGCAGCGGTGATTTGCGCGGCGGTGGCGGAGAGTTCTTGGGAGAGGATTTGGGTGATGTTCATGGGGAAAGGTCGTCTGAAAAAGTGATTATTATATCAATGGCAGAGAAGGGTGGAGGAGTCGTCTGAAAATGGAAATCGGTTTGGAATACATGTCAAATCGGTTTCAGACGACTTTTATCGTGAGGCATTAGGCTGTCGTTTTCTTTTTCTGTTTTTTTAGCCAGTCCTTTCCTAGCAAGATGCCGATGGTGGCGCAGAAGAGGGCGGCAAACCACAAGTAGAATCCGGCACCGTAGCCAGTAATGCCGATAACTTCGGAATTTTTGTGAATCGTAGTAAGCGAGAAAGTCAGTATGGCGAGGACCCACATAAATACGAGCAGCCATTTCATCATCCATATTTCGATTTGTTTTTGATACCAATACAGAATGACTGCCGCCATCCAAAAATAATTGGCATAGACGGCAAAATAACCAATATTGAAGAAGCCCATAAACCAGCTGAAGAGGGAACCTAGCGTCAAGATATAGATGCCGTTATGGGCTTCCCCTTCTCCGTAGAAAAAGACAGTGCAAAAAAGCGATGTTATCCATAAGATGATGGATAAGGTGTTAAAAAAGGCAGAAATTTTATTTTGGTGTTTCATGGTGGATAATGGTTCTGAATAGGAAATGCGGTTAAAACGGCAAACTTGCCGCTATTTCTGCGTGCGTGGGAATATAGGTTGGCTTGAATATGTTACAAAACGTCGTCTGAAAACCTTAAATACAGTTTTCAGACGACGTTTTATTTTTAATTGCCTTAAATCTCGCTACCGCCGACGGTCAGTCCCGAATCAATCCGCAAGGTCGGTTGTCCGACGCCGACAGGAACGCTTTGCCCGTCTTTGCCGCACACACCGACACCGCTGTCCAACGCGGTATCGTTGCCTATCATGGAAACATGTTTCAACACTTCAGGCCCGTTGCCGATGATGGTCGCGCCTTTGACAGGATATTGCAGTTTGCCGCCTTCGACCCACCATGCTTCGGATGCGCTGAAGACGAATTTGCCGCTGGTGATGTCCACCTGTCCGCCGCCGAAATTGACGGCGTAAATGCCTTTATCGATGGACGCGATGATTTCGTCGGGTTCGTAGCCGCCGTTTTCCATAAAGGTATTAGTCATGCGCGGCATAGGGGCGGAGGCGTAGCTTTCGCGGCGGCCGTTGCCGGTCGATTGCGTACCCATCAGGCGGGCGTTGGTTTCGTCCTGCATATAGCCGACCAAGATGCCGTCCTCAATCAATACGGTGCGGCGTGTTTCGTTGCCTTCATCGTCGATATTGAGCGAACCGCGCCTGTCGGCAATGTCGCCCTGATCAACGACGGTAACGCCTTTGGCGGCAACGCGCTCACCGATTCTGCCTGAAAAAACGCTGGTTTCTTTGCGGTTGAAATCGCCTTCCAAACCGTGTCCGACGGCTTCATGCAGCAACACGCCCGGCCAGCCGTTGCCCAAGACAACGGTCATTTCGCCTGCGGGTGCAGGGCGGGATTCGAGATTAATCAGAGCTTGTTTGACGGCGGAATCGACAAACTGCCGCACCAAAGTTTCATCAAAATAAGCCAAGTCGTAGCGACCGCCGCCGCCCGCACTGCCCTGTTCGCGCCGGTCACCCTGTTTGGCGATGACGGTAACGTTCAGGCGCACCATCGGACGGATGTCGGCGGCGTGCCTGCCGTCGAGGCGGGCAATGTAAATCATGTCGTATTCGCAAGTCAGCCCCGCCATCACTTGCACAATGCGCGGATCGGCGGCTTTGGCAAGCGTTTCCACTTTGTTCAATAAAGCAACTTTGGCGGCGGAATCGAGACCGATAATGGGATTCAGCACCGCATGGACGGATTTGCCGTATGCGGCGGACGGGACTTTGACAGAAGCTTCGCCGCCTGCCGCGCCGATGACGCGGACGGCTTGGGCGGAACGGTTGATCGAATCGATACACAAACTGTCCGCATAGGCAAAAGCAGTTTTTTCGCCCGAAACAGCGCGTACGCCCACCCCCTGATCAATTTGGAAACTGCCCGATTTGACGATGCCCTCTTCCAAATGCCAGCTTTCAAAAGCAGTGCGCTGGCAATAAATGTCGGCGTAATCGACGTGATGCGCGCCGATGATGCTCAGGCTTTTGGCGAGCAGCTCAGGGGAAAGGTGATTGGCTTCGAGCAAATCGCGCTGTACGGTAGCGTAAGTTGAGTGCATGGTTTTCAGACGACCTTCAAGGCTGGGGAAACTTGGGGCTTGATTATACGGCATTTGTTATGGCTTTGGATATGTCGATTGTTTGTATTTATAAGGGGTTAGGGTCGTCTGAAAACAAAGGGCGGATAGGGATGATTTCTCAGATGGACCGGTATTTACATAATTAAACTGTTTTGAACATTGCATCTTGTCATTCCATGTTTTACATTTGCATACAAATGAATACAAATCAAACGAATATGAATGCAACAAACCGTATCCCCGTCAGTGTGCGAATTACTCAAGAAGACGCTGATTTTATTGCCGAATTAAAAATCGAAGGCGCAAATACGCCGTCTGAAAAAATCCGCGAGCTGCTCAAGCAGGCGCGTTTGGCGCATACGCAGACGCGCGATTACGGTTCCGCGCTGACGGCGCAGGAGCAGTTTTTCCAAGCGGCGAAACATGACGTGCTGCACGCGGAAAAGCAGGCGGGGGGGCATTCGCATATCGTGGCGCGTTTGTTTGAGCAGTTGCCCGACTTGGGCGCGACGCTCGCCGCCGACCTACCCGAAGAAGCCGACCTCGACAGTTTGAAGAAATACGAACGCGAACTGATGTGGCGCATCGTCCGCCTGACCGACAGCATCTTGCAGCTCGCCGTAACCGGCAAAGGCGCGGCATACGACGATACCGTGCTGCAACAGCTTGAAAACACTTTGAAACTGGCGAAAATTGTGCAGCAGGCGGGCGAGGTTTGATGTCGTCTGAAAAAATGGGGCGCATGAAATAGAAGTATTTGTTTGCCGCTATTCCTGTACGGGCTGCCATGCCCGAATATTCCGAAAACGCCAAGGTCTGGATTCCCGCCTGCGCGGGAATGACGGATGGTTGATTATCCCCGTGCCAACTTAAATCAAACACATTTTATTGAAAGGAAAATCCAAATGAGCGAAACCCTATCCCGCAGAGTGGGCCGTCTGGTGAGCGGCGGTTTTCATGCCCTGATTGATGCGGCGGAAAACCTTGCGCCTGAGGCGGTTATGAACGAGAGCATCCGCGAAATCGAACGGGCGGTGGGCGAAGTGCGTGCCGAATTGGGCAAAGTGTTGGCGCAGAAACACCTTGCCGCCAAGAAAATGGCGGACGAGAGCAACCGCCACGAAGCCATCGATGCCAACCTGCAAGCCGCCGTAGCCGCCGGGCGCGACGATCTTGCCGAAGCGGGCATCGCCGAACAGATGGACATCGAAGCGCGTCTGCCTGTTTTGGAAAACACCATCGCCGACTGTGCCGCGCAGGAAAAAGAACTTGAAGGCTTTATCGCCGCCTTGCAGGCGAAAAAACGCGAGATGCAGCAGCAGTTGCAAGACTGGCGTGCCGCGCAGCAAAGCACGGGCGCAGGCAAAGCGGCAGGCGGCAGCGACCTTAACCGCATCGCCCGTGATGCCGAAAAAAGCGGCAACGCCTTCGACCGCGTGATGGGTCGTCAGAACGCGGTACACAGCAGCACCGATGCCGCGCAGTTGGCAAAATTGAAGGAATTGGAAGACTTGAGCCGCAACAACCGTATTGCCGAACGATTGGCGGCACTGAAGGCGGGGAAATAAGTTTTCAGACGACCTCCTTTGTCGGAAAGGTCGTCTGAAAACGGTACGAAGGTTACAGGTTGATACAGGAAATGCTTCGTTAAATTGTAAATGGGAACGGTATTATTTATGCACAAACCCTTTGTCCTAATTCGGAAGCATTCCCTGTTTCGCCCTGTGGCAGCGGCAGGCAGCATTCTTCTGTTTGTGTTAGCGGTTTTCAATCCTCCAAACTGGTTTTATGTTTTGTCCGCTATCGTACTGCTTCTGATGTTGTATTTCTTATGGCGTCAGAATAGGGGGATTCCGATCATTTTTCATACTGACGGACAAATTTTTGTCGGTAAAAAACCATATTCCCTTACTCTTGGCGAATTTAAAGGTGTTGTATCTGCATTCTGCCGTTGTGGACAAACCAACTTTTGCCTGAGGATTGCGCTGATTCCGAAAAATGTCTGCCATCCTGTGCTTATTGTGCAAGAAATTTCCGATGTCCCGATGACGTGGCGCAGTGTTCCGAAGCCTCCTCCTGCGGAGTTTGATAACTTACGGGCAGAACTTGCTGATCGCTTGAATCTGCAAGACTTCGGATTTCTCGGCATTATGGGAGACGATGAATGGCACTTTGCCGTAAACCGTCTGCCAAAGGTACACTAAAATACAGATGTAATAATTGAAGGCGGGGAAATAAGTTTTCAGACGAC
>NZ_KV812097.1:61724-63822 GCF_001813335.1 Neisseria sp. HMSC055H02
ACCTCCTTTGTCGGAAAGGTCGTCTGAAAAGAAAAACGCCGCGCGGAGCTTGTCCTTGCGGCGTGTGGCGGAACAAATCAGTAGTCGATGCGTTCGCTGATGATGCGTAAATCCGGCCATGAGAAAACGATGTCGTATTCGCGTCCGTTTTTGAAGGCTTCGGCTTTCAATACGGGGCGGCCGCGGCGGTCGTCGGCTTCGATTTCGTGAACTTGGTAGCCGCGTCGTTCGAGAATCCGCATGACTTGCGCGCGTTTTTGCTCGAAAGACGGATCGCTGTAAATTTGGTGTTCGATGTAGTCGTCATCGTAATACTTGCCGTTGCGGTAACGGTAGTCGTCATTACGGTCGTAATCGCGCTCATAGCGGTCGTCGTAACGATCATCATAGCGGTCATCGTAACGGTCATAACGCTGCTCGTAGCGGTCGGTACGATAGTCGTCATCGTAATAGTCGTAAGGATAAGGGGCGGCGCATGCGGTCAGTGCGATACTGCCTAAGAGTAATACCGGTAAAAGTTTTTTCATGTCGTATCCTTTCGGGACGTGGTAAGTCAAATCAAGAATATTCGGAAGCGGATTATATAGTGGATTAAATTTAAATCAGGACAAGGCGACGAAGCCGCAGACAGTACAGATAGTACGGTAAGGCGAGGCAACGCCGTACTGGTTTAAAGTTTAATCCACTATAAAACGACGCGTTCTACGAGAATTTTTAAATCGGGATAAGACATCACGATTTTGTATTCCAAGCTGCCTTTGTAGGCCTCAAATTCCAAAACGGGTCTTGCCCAATAGAGGTCGGTGTCGGAATCGTGGACTTCGTAGCCTCTGTTATGCAGGATGGACAAAGCGCGGTCGTGGTGTTGCGCGAACGCCGGGTCTGTCTCCATGCGGTATTGGGCGTAGTCTTCGTAAAGGTCGAAACCTTCTGCTGCAAGAAAAATGGCGCAAACAGCGGCGACAGGAAGCAGCAGTTTTTTCAAAAGCGGTTTGGACGGCTTTGTATATTGCGACTGAGAATGCTTCATTTCGTTCCCTTTGCGTCTGTTGTCGGTATAGACATTTAAACACGCAGGACTTAGGGAAAAGTTAGGAGCGTTTTCAGAAGACCTTTCTTTACGGTACGCACAGGTCGTCTGAAAAATAGGGGAATTTCATGATTTTTGCCATCTTGATCGGCTTGCTAACCGCCGTCTTGCTTTACTTTGTGATGTTTAAGGATTGGGACGAATTTGTCGAATGCGTCGAATTCTATTGCACACCCGACATTATCAGCGCACTGCGGGGGCGGTATTGGGATGACGTATGGGCGGAAACCAAAATCCTGCTGTGGCTGGGCATCAGTTTGGCGGCGGGCGCATCGGCTTATGCCTGGCTCAACTAGAGTCGGCGCTGCAAGGCGGATACCGTCTTTATTGCCGCGAACAGTAAATAATTGAAAGGAATGTCAAAATGAGCAAAAAACACACCTACCGTACCGCAACAACATGGACGGGCAATCTTGGCGAAGGCACATCATCCTACACCGCTTATTTGCGCAACTTTACCGTTTCCGCCGAGGGCAAGCCCGACCTGCACGGTTCCGCCGACCCGGCCTTCCGCGGCGATGCGGGCCGCTGGAACCCCGAAGAAATGCTGCTGGCCGCCGTTTCTGCCTGCCACAAACTATGGTACCTGCACCTGTGTGCCGACGCGGGCATCTGCGTTACCGCCTACACCGACCACGCCGAAGCGGTGATGGACGAAGGCGAGAATGGGAGTGCGGGGCGTTTCGTCTCCGCCGTGTTGAAGCCGCGCGTTACCATCGCCGCAGGAAGCGACCGCGCCAAGGCTTTGGAACTTCACCACGAAGCGCACCGCCTGTGTTTCATCGCCAATTCGGTCAACTTTCCGATTGAATGCCGCGCTGAGATTGAGAGTGAAGAGGTCGTCTGAAAACCGAATGTCTGTTTGGGATGCACGGATAGGTCAAATTCAAATAAGGCATACCTAATGCCGTCATTCCCGCGCAGGCGGGAATCCAGAACTCGATTCTTCAGAAGTATTATTTGAAGATTGCCGTAATCTCAAACTTCTGGATTCCCGCCTGCGCGGGA